>JAKSBB010000306.1 GCA_022361315.1 Desulfobacterales bacterium | reverse complement strand
TGGCCTCTGCCGCGCCCAACACCATGGCCATATGGCCGTCGTGGCCGCAGGCGTGCATTTTCCCGGGAGTTGTACTGGCCCAGGGCAATCCGGTTTCTTCCACCATGGGCAGGCCGTCCATCTCCGCCCGGATGCCTATGGCCCGTCCGGATGTGCCGTTTTTCATGCTGCCCACCACGCCGGTACCGGCAATCCCCCGGTGAATCTCGTAGCCCAGGCGTCTGAGGCGGGCCGCCACATAATCCGAAGTTCTCAGTTCTTCCAGCCCGATCTCCGGCATCTGGTGAAGGGCTCTGCGTATCTCCTGCAACTTTTCCCGGTCTAAACCGAAATCACTGGCAATGGACATGAATTTACCGTGTTCAGGCCTCCCTTGTGGGTATCTTGTTCTCAAAATAGCGGAACGCGACAACCAGGATACCGGTAAGGCAGAGGTAAATCAAGGCCAGAAGCAGCATGGCTTCATAGACCACGTAGGTTTCCTGGCGCACCTTGGAGATAACGGCGTAAACGTCGATCACCGTGATGGTGGCCACAAGCGGTGTGGATTTGAGCTGGAGCACCACCTCTCCGTTGAGGGTGGGCAATGCCCGGTGCATGGCCCGGGGCAGCCAGATCCGCCACAGCACCGTCAAGGGTTTCATCCCGTAGGCTCGGGCAGCCTCGAGTTCCCCGCCGGGAACCCCGGCAAAGGCCCCCCGCATGACTTCACCTTCATAGCCGGCAAAGGACATGCTCAGGGCCAGAACGGCATAAGGCCAGGCCTGGCGCAGGTACGGCCAGAAAACGGAATCATGGATGCCCGGGATCTGGGGAAACAATGAGCCCAGACCGTAGTAAAGCAGCCAGAGCTGAAGCAGCAGGGGAGTTCCCCGGATGATGGTACAGAACCCCTTGCTCAGCATGGCCAGGGGCCAGGGGCCCGTCACCTGGAAAAGCCCTAAGGGGACCGCGAAAAGAAATCCGATGATGACGGTGGAGGCCAGGATCATCAGGGTCTTCCCGATGCCTGCGGCCAGCAGTTGCCAATAATCCGGCAGCCAGTCCCAGCGCATGGTAACGCCGGCCAGCACCACAAGGCCAATGCCGATGAGCACAAGAACAATCCGGTGCGGTTGAATTCTGTCTGTCATGGTCTACCCCACATCCGGCATACCGCGATAGGCGCGCCGCTCTATAAACCTGATACCAAGGTTGGACAGCAGGGTGACCATCAGGTAGAGAAAACCTGCCGTGCAGAAAAACAGGAAATAGGCCTTGGTTGCGCCGCCGGCCTGGCGGGTGGCCATGGTCAGTTCGGTGAACCCCACCACTGCCAGAAGCGCCGTGTCCTTGGTGGCGATGAGCCAGAGGTTGGACAGGCCCGGAATGGCATAGGGCAGCATGGTGGGCAGGGTAATCCGGCGCAGCAGGAGCATGGGGCCCATGCCGTAGGACCGGCCCGCTTCGATCTGCCCGGGATGGATGGCCTTGATGGCCCCCCGGATCACCTCGGTGGAATACGCCCCCTGAACCACCCCGATGACGATAATCCCCGCCACCAGACCGTTGATGTCCACGGGCGGTGCCCCAAAGGCCATCAGGATCTGGTTGACGATATCCGATCCTGCGTAAAAGAGCAGTACGATCAGCACCAGCTCGGGAATGGCACGAACAATGGTGGTATAGCAGGCCAGCAGGTCCCGGGTGACGGGTCCGCCGTACAATTTACCGAAGGCGCCGCCGATCCCGATGAGAATGCCGACGGCATAACCGCCGAAGGCAATGGTCATTGAGGTGGCCAGGCCTTTGAGCAGGAGGCCGCCCCAGCCGGGCGGGGAAAGGGCAAGAAGTTCCAGGGCGTTCATAAATCAACTCTCTTTGCAGCTCGAGTGTAGACAGGCCCTGCACTGCGGCAGGGCCTGCATGATCGCATCAATTAATCGCCGTAAATATCAAAGTTGAAGTATTTCTTTGAAATTTCGTCGTATTTGCCGTTGGCACGGATGGCCTTGATGGCGGCGTTGATTTTGTCTTTCAATGCATCGTCACCCTTGCGGATACCGACGCCCACACCGAGTCCCAGAATTTTGGGATCATCAGCCACATTGCCCTTGGATTCGCAGCAGGACATGCCTTCGTCGGATTTCAGGAAATCCTCCAGGGCCAGTGAGTCTGCCTGGGTGGCATCGATACGGCCGGAGATCAGATCCTGGTTGATCTCGTCCTGGGTCTGGTATTCCTTGATCTGGGCATCTTTAAAGTACTTGGTGGCGTATGTCTGGTGAATGGTGGCGGTCTGAACGCCGATGATCTTACCCTTCAGGCCGGAGGGAGAGGCGTCAAATGCCATTTTTTTAGTTCCCACGATGGTGGTGGGTGTTTTGTAGTACTTGTCTGAAAAATCAATCACTTTCAACCGGGCATCGGTGATGGACATGGACCCCATGATCATATCCAGCTTTTTGGAGAGCAGGGCCGGAATAATACCGTCCCAGGCCGTGGGGGCCAATACGTAGTCCAGTCCGGCTTCTTCGCATACGGCTTTGATCAGGTCAACTTCCCAGCCGGTCCAGTTGCCGGACGCATCGGGCACGGTAAACGGCGGATAGGGTTCTGCGGCAAATCCCACACGGATGGTTTTGGCCTGGGCCAGGCCGGCACTGAAGGTGACGATGATAAGAACCAGGAAAAGTTTTTTAAAAAATTCAGACATGTGTAACTCCTTTATTATGATTGTTACGGATTGCCCCGGTGGTCCGGGGGGCTCCTGTGGTTCTGTACCGGGTGTCCGCCCTGCCGGTGACGGAATTACGAGACAGAGCTGATAAACCGTTTTAAATGTTCGGATTTGGGTGCCCCGAAAATGGCTTCGGGATCGCCCTCCTCCTCCACAATACCGTTGTTGAGAAAGAGGATGCGGTTGGCCACCTCCCTGGCGAAGTTCATTTCGTGGGTCACCAGGAGCATGGTCCGCCCTTCTTTGGCCAGATCCCTGATCACGGAAAGCACCTCCCCCACAAGTTCCGGATCAAGGGCGGAGGTGGGTTCGTCAAAGAGCATGACCTCCGGCTGGATGGCCAGCGCCCTGGCAATGGCGGCCCTTTGCTGCTGCCCGCCGGAAAGAAAGGCGGGATAGGTTTCCTGCTTGTCGTAAAGCCCCACCATTTTCAAAAGTTCTTTGGCATCCTCTCTGGCTTCATCCCTGGAACGCCCGAGAACGTGAACGGGCACTTCTATGACATTTTCCATGAGGGTCATGTGCTGCCAGAGATTGAAACTCTGAAATACCATGGCCAGCCGGGTGCGAATCTTTCGAACCTGTTCCTGGTCGGCGGGTTTCAAACCACCTTTCCCGTCATCCTTCATCCGGATTTCCTCCCCGTGGACCCGGATGGTCCCCGCCGTTGGGGTTTCCAGCATGTTAATACACCGCAGCATGGTGGATTTACCCGAGCCGCTGCCGCCGATGATGGCGATGACATCGCCTTGTGAGGCGGTGAGAGAGACACCCTTCAGTACCTCAATGTGGCCAAATGATTTGTGGAGGTCGATCACTTCAATGGCAGCCGCACCGGCTGCCTCACCCTCAGTTGCTTGTGGTTCCAGACCTTCTGTACGTTCCAGGGTCGATCCGCTTAAGGTATTATTCATGGTGTGGCACCCCTTATTGTATACATTTTTTGTCTGTGATTATTGTGTCCACTAACATCCTCCAATCCCTTTGTCAACATAAAAACCGAAGTTCGTCCACGGTCTTGAGAAATCCCTATAAATGATGGCGGTTGGGGAAAAACAAAAGTTTCATGAAAATCCTTGACATGAAATTGTATACATTTTATGTACATAAATATTCAGAATAACCACAATGGATTGAGAAGGAAACACGCCCATGATAGACGCCGTCACCTGGAAAGGGGAGTACACCCTGTTTAGCCCGGACGAACTGGACCGCATCCACGATGCCTCCCTCAGGATTCTGGAAACCACCGGCATGCATATGGAGTTGTCCGGTGAGCGCTACGACCATCTGGAAAAAGCCGGCGCCCGAGTTGACCGGGAGAATCACAGGGTCTACTTCACCCGGGAAATGGTGGAAAACGCGCTGGAAACCAGCCCCTCCCAATACACCCTCGGTGCGCGGGTGGAAGAAAACCGCCTGCCCCTGGACGGCACCCGGGGCTACCTCACCATGGACGGCACCGGCGTTAAAATCCAGGATATCGAAACGGGGGAAGTCAGATCATCCACCTTTAAGGATCTTGAAGATGCGGCAAGGTTGGCGGACGCCCTGCCCCAGATCGCCTTCATGTGGCCCTGCCTTTCCGCCCAGGACAAACCTGCCGCGGTTCAGCCCCTTTACGAACTTTTGGCCCTGTTCAAGAACACAGGCAAACATGCCCAGGCCATGACTGCGGTAAATCCCGTTATGGCAAAAGGGTCCGTAGACATGGCTGCTGCAGTTGCTGGCGGCCGGGAAGCCCTTCGGAAAAATCCCGTCATCTCCAACTTTCAGTGCAGCACCAGCCCCCTGTCCTACGAAGAGGACGCCCTGGAAGCGGCCCTGGTCTTCGGAGAAGCGGGCGTCCCTGTGGGATTTCTGAACATGCAGATCGGCTGTGCCACGGCCCCTGCAACCTTAGCGGGTAACATCGCCATGGGCAACGCAGAAATCCTGGGGGGCATTACCTTTCTTCAGACATTTTATTCGGGTGCGCCGACCTTTTACGGCTCCTGCGCCACCTTTATGGAGTTGAGAACCGGTGCCGTCACCGCCGGCGGTCCCGAGGATTTTATTCTCCAGGCCGCCTCGGCCCAGTTGGCCCATCATTACAAACTGCCCGCCAACGTGGGCACCTTTGCCACCGGTGCCAAACGAACCGGCTGGCATTCCGCCGTGGAGAACGCGGTATCCGGTGCGGTGAGCCAGTTTGCCCGGGCGGATATGATGTGCGGCGCAGGCCTCATCCATGCCGCCACCATCTTCTCCTACGAACAGCTGATTATGGACTGCGAAATTTACGATGTGATCCGCAGCGTCACCCAGGGTATCGTTATCGACGACGACACCCTGGCCGTAGACGTGGTGGACCGGGTGGGCCCCCAGAACCATTTCATGACCGATCCCCATACCATGAAGCACCTGCGGTCCGCCTGGCAGCCCACGGTCATGGACCGGAGAAACCCGGCCCAGTGGGAGGCGGACGGGAAACCCGCCACAGCAGACCACGCCGGAAAGATGGCCAGAGA
>JAKSBB010000166.1 GCA_022361315.1 Desulfobacterales bacterium | reverse complement strand
TGTGATCACCGAAAGCGGTATCAATGCCTATTGCAAAAAACCCGTGTCAGCGGCGGAGTTCTCACGAACCATCCGCCGCCTGCTGGACCAAGGGTCTTGAAGTGGCAGTAGTTTGAGCCACACGGGCATGAACCGGATTAATACCGCCCCAGTATCCTCAGATATTCTGACTTGGCCTGAAGTTCGTCCATCAACGGGGCAAGGGAATCCGTAAGGATATCCGCCTCAAGATCTGCATAGAACATATATTCCCAGGGTTTACCCAGTATGGGCCTGGACTCCAGTTTCACCAGGTTGATCTGATGCTCTGAGAAGATCTTCATCACCTCGAACAGTGCACCCGGCTGGTTTCCTGTGGCGAAGATGATTGAGGTTTTGGCCACTTTCTTCTGCCCCTTGTACTCCCTGGCAATCACGGCAAACCGGGTGTAGTTCCTGGGATTGTCCTCAATGGATTCCGCCTTCACTTCCAGATCAAAAATATCCCCCGCCATGGCGGAACCAATTGCCGCTGTGGTGGCGTTCCCCGAATCTTTGATATGACGAACGGCCGAGGCCGCAGCCCTGACCGGCACCAGCTCGGCATGGGGATACTGTTCCAGGTAATTCCGGCATTGGGTGAATGCATGTGCCGGTGCGAGAATCCGGACAACATCTTTAGGATCGACTCCCGGATGGGTAATTAACGCATGCTTGATGCGTATGGTGACCTCACCGATAATCTTGAGATCGTACTCCTGAAGCAGGTCGAAGTTCTCATGGATGGACCCGGACAGGGAGTTCTCCACCGGAATGACCCCGTACTCCACGGACCCGTTTTCAACGGCAGTGAATATATCCCGGAAGGTCTTCATGGGCACGGAGGTCACGTCATCCCCGAAATACGACAGGCTGGCCTTGTGGCTGTAAGCCCCGTTCTCCCCAATAAACGCTGCGGTTTTCGTGGTACCGCCGCTTAAATTGGCAATCACCTCTGATTTTTTCAGATAGTCGAAATCCATCTGCTTGCCCACCACAGGGGCGATCACGTAAATATCCCGGGCCAGATCACCGAACTGTTCCGGATAGAGGCTCTGGGGACCGTCGGAAAGGGCCTGGTCCGGATTGTTATGCACTTCTATCATCAGGGCATCGGCACCTGCGGCAACAGCCGCTCTGGCCATGGGCGCCACCTTTTCCCGGATACCCGTGGCATGGCTGGGATCAATGATGATGGGCAGGTGGGTCAATTGTTTCAACACCGGAATGGCTGATAAATCCAGGGTATTCCGGGTATACGGTTCAAAGGTCCGTATGCCCCGCTCACATAGAATGACATTGGTGTTCCCGCCGGCTGCAATGTACTCCGCAGACATGAGCCACTCCTGAATAGTGGAGGCCAGTCCCCGTTTCAATACAACGGGTTTGGTCATTTTCCCCACGCACTTGAGCAGCTCAAAGTTCTGCATGTTACGGGCACCGATCTGAACCACATCCACATAGCGTTCCATCAGTTCGGCCTGGGCCGGAGACGTCATCTCCGTCACCACACCAAGACCGGTTTTCTCCCGGACTTCGGCCAGGATCTTCAGCCCTTCCTCCTCAAGCCCCTGGAAGGAGTACGGCGAAGATCTGGGCTTGTAGGCACCACCCCGAAACAATACCGCCCCGTATTTTTTCACCTCTTTGGCAATGGTCATGGCCTGGTCCCGGCCTTCCACGGCGCAGGGTCCCGCCACGACGACGATGCGGTCACCACCCACCACCACATTCCCGATTTTAATCCGGGTATCTTCGGTTTTGAACTCCCGGCTGACCAGTTTGTGCGCCGTTGATATGGGCCCGGCCTCTTCCACACCGTCCAGTCCGAGATAATCTTCCGGCTGCTTTTTCACCCGGCTGCCCGTAATGCAGATGACCTGACGGCCGGCGTCGGTGATTTCCCGGGTAATACAGCCGTCCGCATCCATTACGGTTGTAAGTGCCCCGCGTTGATCCGGGGTGATGTCCTTTGAAAGTACGAGTTTCATTTTTTTGTCTCCTTTGGTCCGGCGTTATGCCGGCTTTTCATTTGCGTAAAAATTAAAAGCTCCGGGAGATTCCCCCGGAGCTTTTCGGCCCAAAAAAGACAAAGGCCCCGGGTGGTCTCTTTCGTCCACCCGGGGCCTGTATAATGGTTCGCTTATCGCATCTAAGGCAGGACCGGATGAACGCTCCTAAAGAAAAAGAAGCGTCCAAAGCTAAAAAAGAAGGTGTCTGCCATGTATGTTGTCAAAGCGGTGTATTCCTTTGGTTAAATTTCAAATACGGGCCAAACCCTACGCCTGTGATTTCCCTTTGTCAAGAAAAAATCTTCGGCGTCCGTCAGGCTTAACCCGTTTCTAATCTACGTCCTTCTCTTTAAGGAAAGGCACATAATCGCTATCCGTTTTTAAAATATGATCTTTCAGCCATGTCATCAGAAAATCCATCAGATCCATGGAAAGGGCCGCTTTACCCGAATCGAACTCGTCTTTGAATCCAAGCACCTTGTCCACAAGATCCTTGTGGATCCGCTTATGGGCATCGGTTTCCGGATACCCATGGGTGTCAAACAGATCTTCCTCATACTTGAAATGGTACACCGTATATTCGGCCAGGCGCTCCAGAATACTTCCTGCCTCTTTGGCCCCCACTTTCATTTTCATGGCCCGGTGCAGTTCATTGACCATGGCCACCAGCTCTTTGTGCTGGTCATCCACTGAGGTCAGCCCGATTTTGAGCTTATCCCCCCAGGGCATCAGATCCGGGATATCCACCTCGGAAATATCAATATCCTGCTGGTCATCAAGTCCATCCCTTGACACCTTGAACACCCCGATCATGTCCCGGAGTTTTGAAGAGAGATCAGAAAGTTCGGCCGCGCTTTGTTTCATCCGTTCGCTGCGCCGGGTCATCTCGGCGGAAACATCATTGACCGTAGCGATATCTTCCGCAATCTCAGAGGACACCTGAGAACTCTGGGCCACATTTTCATTCACTTCACCGATGCCGGTGGAGGCCTGTTCGATGTTATCCGCCACTTCTGCAGCAGATGCGGACTGCTCTTCAATGGCTGCGGCAATGGCAGAGACGATTTCCGTCACCTCGGAGATGACCTCTGTGATCTGGGCCACGTCTCTGACCGTACCATCCGTTGAATCCTGAATCCCTTTGATTTTATCCTTGATGTCAAGGGTTGCGCCGGCGGTCTGGGAGGCCAGTTCTTTTATCTCACTGGCAACCACTGCAAAACCTTTCCCGGCTTCACCCGCCCTGGCCGCTTCAATGGTGGCATTCAGGGCCAGCAGGTTGGTCTGTTCGGCGATATCCGTAATGGTATCCGTCACCTGGGTGATATCACGGGCAGATACACCTAATTCCTCCACACGCCGGGAGGCGGACTCAACCTTTGCCGAGGCATTGCCGGACACCTCTCTTGCCTTGTCGCAATTTAAAGCCACCTCGTTGAGGGTCTGCTTCATCTGGCCGGCGGCATCCGCCACAGTCACCAGGTTGGTGGCGGCTTCCTCGCTGGCTGCGGCAACCGTATTCATACTGGCACTCATCTCCTCTGCTGCCACGGCTACCGAATTGGACCTTCCGGCAAGGCTGCCGGAATCCTCAGCCATTGTTTCGGATACGGTCCGCAATTCCCCTGAGGCAGCGGTAACGGTCTCCGAATTGGCGCCGATATCCACGATGATATTGTTCAGTCGTGAGATAAAGGCATTAAACCATTTGGCAAGTTCACCGATTTCATCCCGGGTGTTGATAGTTATCCGCTGGGTGAGATCCCCGTCCCCCTGGGAAATATCTTTCAGGGCATC
>JAKSBB010000573.1 GCA_022361315.1 Desulfobacterales bacterium | reverse complement strand
TATGCTTTTGGTCTTATGATTCAACCGCTACCAGTGACAACCCCAGCTTTTTTTCGATGGATTGTATTTTATCCAGCTTCTCTTTTTCCAGTATAGAGGGCTCTACATCATGGCATGAAAACGCCAGGAGGGTAATGCCCAGATCTGATTCAATGTTTCTTATTTCCTGGACATCCTGTTCTTTTAAATTCGATAAACTGCAAAGCATGGTATCCTCCTTAATTGATTATAATTATTTCCATGGTTAAAGTTTATCCACAAGAGGCGCCAGGCGCAAGCAGGGAAAAGTAACGGTTTAATGACGGGCAAAACCTGTTACTCTCAATCCCGCCTTTTTAACCTGCCTCAATTTTTTTATGCAAGGGTGGGATTACTCTCCCAACGACCGTAAGAACGACCCCAGGTTGACGGCTGTATTCGTCAGCCCCAGTTTATCCCTCAGGTTGCGCCGGTGAAAATTGACGGTTGTCATTGAAAGATTGAATATACCGGCGATTTCCTTTGAAGATTTTCCCTGCCTGATCATGGAGGCGATTTTTATTTCCTGGGGGGTCAGGACGGTTTCGAGATTGGACATCTGCCGCAGAAAAGGCGAGGCAATATTTTTAAGCTCGGATTCTATCAGATCGATCAGGTGTGTTCCCTTACCCGGTGAAACAACTTGTTTTAACTGGTCAAAATAGGGCAGCACGGTTTGCATTAAATTCTGGAAAAAGATGGTTTCCTTTTCTTTCAGATCCTCATCCCGCTGCCGCAGCAACGCCTTTAATGCGGCATTGGCCTCTTCAAGGCGGCGTGTTTTCTGCTCAAGCTGCTCTTCCCTTCTCAGAATTTTCTGCTCTGCCGTTTTTAGTGCCGTGATATTTTCATGGCTGATGACAATCTCCAGGGGATCCGAGCCGTCAGCCCGTATGGCGCGCATGTAAAACCACCGCTTCTCGTCAGGGGAATGGCATGGGTAGTCTAAAACAAATTCATCCATTTCGCCGTTAATTACCCGCCGTATGCCCCTGGCCACCTTCCGGGCATTTTCATCAGCTCCGTCATGTGCGGCATCACAGATGTCCAGGTAATTGACATTGAGCATATCCGGCCGCATCCCGACCTGGTTTGAGCTGGCAAATGCCTGCCAGGCCTTATTGGTTTTTATAATCATGCCGTTTTTATCAATGATGGCGATATGGGCGGACAGGGAGTTGAGTATGATCTCTGCATATGTCGGTGTCATGGTTCCACCGCCGGATATACGATTTCCATTTTCAGCCCCCTGCTGTCATATTCCGGGGTATGGGGGAGGGAGACAAGGCGGTCTCTCAACAGGGCGGTTACCGCACCGGCTGCGGCATCAAGAATATCATCCGCCGCAACCTGCTTCCGTAAAAAGCGGTCTAAGGCCTTTTGCAGGATTTCAGGGGCCTGCCGAAAATATGTTTCGAGTATTTTCAGCCTTTCCAGGCGGCCTTTTTTATGCTTTTTGGAATAGGCCAATGGGTTGAAATTGTTCAGGGCAAGAAAGCCAAGCTCCGGGTGGAATTCCCTTAGTCCGATCTTTTTTGCCCCGGAAAAAATAAAGTCATCCACCTCCCGGATTTTATGAAGGATGTGATAGGTCTGCATTGATAATTTCCTTCCGGTGCATTCAGCATTAATCCGGCTGGCCGCCGGGTAGTCGTCTGCGGCCAGGGCCATTCTGGAAGGTGCCGGGAATATGCTTGAAGACCGCTTCTTCAGCAGCTTTCTTGCTTCTGTATCACACGCTCTTTCCTGCGTGTCTTTCTCTTTCAACCCGATGGGAATGTCTATCATTACAATGGTATTCTCATCTGCCACATCATCAATTTCCCGAATGGCCGGCAGGATACCGGACGCGCCGGACAAGTTGCTGTCCAGCCCGACATAAAACCAGCCGCTGCGGCAGCCGTCAACCCCTATGTATCTGAATCTTGAATCCATTTCCATTCATATTTCAAATTTATATTGTTCTTAAATTTACAATAAAAGAATATTCTCTGAACCGTCAAGGCTCTTCAACATTTCCACCCCAAACCATTTCGTGGAATATCCCTGCCCAGGCTGGAGAACCGGGTGGGGTTTTCAGCGGCGTCCAATGGCTGCGGACGCCGGACTTAGGGAGCAGCCATTAACCGATTCATTCACTTCGATCCACCACCGTTTCAAACAGCGCCTGCAGCTTCCGCGTGACAGGCCCGGGCATTCCCCTGCCTACCATTTCGCCGTCAAATGAGACCACCGGGGTTACCTGCATGGAGGTGGCAGTGACAAACATTTCCGTGGCCAGGCACATCTCGTTTTTCTCCACGGCCCGCTCCTGAACCGGTATATCGGATTCCCGGCAGACCTCCAGCACCACCTTCCGCGTGATCCCGGGCAGAATCCGGTTCGACAGCGGGGCTGTGGCAAGACTGCCGTCCACCACCATGAAAAAATTGGAATGGCTGCCCTCAAGGACCCTGTTGTCCCGGACAAAAACCGCTTCTCTGGCACCGGCTTGCCTGGCCTGCTCACTGGCCAGGGCATTGGCGAGCAGGCCGGTCGTTTTGATATGGCAGTTGGCCCACCGCTGATCCGGCACCGTGATGACCCGGATGCCGGTTTCCATATCCCGGTTAAGGCCCTTTGTATCCAGAGCAGACGCCGTGGCATAAATGGTCAGGCCGACCCCGGGATCAGGGAATGCATGGGTCCGTTTCGGGGTACTGCCCCGGGAAACCTGGAAATAGAGGACCGCATTCCTTCCGTAAAGATTGTTTTTCCTTAACAATTCTTCAGCAACAGGTTTAAGGAATGAAAAATCCGTTTCCCGGAAATTGAGGAATTGGGCACCCTGACCCAGCCGGTCCAGGTGGTCCTTTAACCTGAACAGCCGGCCCCTGTAGCTCCGGACCGCCTCGTACAGGCTGTCGGCAAATAAAAAGGCCCGGTCGTCCGGCGAAACCCGGATCTCGCCTTTATCCAGATAGGTTCCGTTAAAATAGGCAATCATGGGGAAGGCTCCTTTGAAAACATCAACTTGAAGTTACCAGTTCAAAAATAACACTGCCGATGAAGACCTTTACCTTGATAAGGATGGGGATTTTTTTTTCGTCCGCCGACACCCAGACGCGGACCGTGGGGTCTTCACTCTTTTTAAACACCCCTGAAAAATGGTTTACCGAAGGGATGATCAGAAAAGTGTCAACCGGGCCGGACGCAAGTTCAAGGGTTTGTTTTTCAATCACCGCCGCTTTCTGGATAAATTGTTTTTTCCCGTCGGTAATGGGAAAGGAGAGGGTTTGGCCGGGTGCCAGGTCCGTGGTCCGCATCTTGTAAAAGGCGGACAGGGGATCAAAGGTCCGATCCGGGATCCCGACAGGATCACGCTTGCCCCCGAAGTTGGAATAGGTGGCTGTGTTGTTCTCCCAGTCAAACACCACTTCAATCTGCTTTTTATCTTTGCCGGACTGGGTTTTGGTGTAAAAGACGGAGTGGTTGAATCCGATATCGGTATAGCCGTCCAGCCGGTCCCGGATCTTGTAGAGCATGTCCACATACCGGTTGGATCTGATGTCCAGTTCAAAATGCCGGACCGGCCGGTCCCTGTACCGGGTCTCCGGCCGGACCCGGAAAACAGCGGTGCCGGCACGGACCATTTCCCAGCGGACCGCGTAGGTCAGTGTTTCGCCGGTGGAAAAAGGCAAGGGATTCTCCGCGGCCCCGGCCGCAGGAAGCCGGGGCGGCAGTGAAACGAACAGGATGGATAAGACCAGGCACACCCCTGTCCGGAACAGAGCGGGCCAGGAGACCCGGTGCCGGTTCTCAATACCGGGTGTGCGCGCGGGACCATACCGGGCCGGGCCATGGCTGTTAGTGCATGGACTCGGCAATGGACACGGTTCGGTCACCCAGCATGTTGACATAGCTGGCCATCTCATTGTCATACCACCCGTAAATCACGGCCTGGGTGACCTGGATACTGGTGACCTGATCCTTGATGGTTTCAAGAACGGATGCGTCGATGCCCCGGACATGTTCCAGGTTGATATTGATGGCCCCGGTGCGGGTATGGGTTTCATGGCCTTCAATCACGGCGGCCGCCTTGGGGGTGCCGATAATATCCGAGGACACATTCTGTTTGTTCGTATACATCAGGTATCCGTTGGTATTGGTCTTGGCGGCATCTTCATAAATCGTGTTGATCAGCTCCCGCCGGATGGGCTTTTTATTGAGCTCTTCCTGGAAATTCATCACCAGGATGATCAGGGAGCCGCTGGCGGTGGGGATCCGGACCGATTCGGCGATAAAACCGACCCGGGCCATTTCCGGTATCACGAGCTGGAGGGCCTTGGCCGCACCGGTGGTGGTCAGGATGATGTTGTTGAGAATGGAGCGGCTCTTTCTCAGGTCCGTCTTGCCGGAACCGGGCAGGCGGTCCAGCACCTGCTGGGAACCTGTGGCCGCATGCACCGTGGCCATGGAGGCGGACAGCACCCGGTCCACCCCGAAGGCGTCCAGCAGCGGTTTCACCATGTGGGAGAGACAGGTGGTGGTGCAGGAGGCGTTGGAGATCAGTGAGTGACGCACGGGATCATAATCTTTGTCGTTGATACCCATAACAGTGGTAACCGCATCTTCGGGCATCACAGCACCCTGCTTCAGTTTGAAGGGGGCAGAGGCAATGACTTTCCGGGCACCGGCATCCAGATGGCCCCGGATGGCGCCTTTGGGATTGTCGGCTTCCGCATTGGGGTCCAGGAATGCGCCGGTGGTATCCACAACGATTTCAACGTTGTTGTCCGCCCATTCAATATCCCTGGGGTTCCGCTGATTGGTGAGGATTTTTACATCCACTCCGTTTACGCGCAGGGTGTATTTTTCGGGGTCCACATCCGTGATGACCGGCGCACCCTGATATCCGTTGAGGAAGGCTTCCAGACGTCCGTAGCTGGAATCCCGTTCAATGTAATGGATGATATCTTCCATGGAGGTGCCGACTTTCCGGCCCACGTTGATCACGATCTCGTCAAAGTACTTTCTGCCGGCATGGTGCCAGAGGGAGAGTTTCCCGATTCTTCCCAGTCCGTTAATGCCCAGGACCTTTGCATCTGTGCTCATTTGTCTTTTTTCCCTTAAACGTTCTGTGTTGCTGCTGTTGATGGTATGTTGACCGGTCTAAACCGGTTTAAACACGTTTAAACCACGGTCATCTGTCCCTGGTAAACCGTTCCCTTGTAGCCGTGGATACTGATGAAATCACCGGTATTCATAACTATCCCATTCAGTTCACAGGTTTTATCCTCTTCATTGCAGATCAGGTTTTCACATCCGACCACACAGTTTCTGCCCAAATTGTACGCCACCACCGCGGCATGGGAGGTTAGGCCCCCCCGGGCGGTGAGTATACCGTCCGCCGCGTCGATTTCAAGAATATCGTCGGGAACGGTGTCGTTGCGCACCAGTATCAGCTTGGCATTGGGATCCTGGCGGCGGAATCCGTCGATCTCCTCAAGAGTGAAGACGATCCTGCCGCTCATGGCACCGCCGGATACCCCGATGCCCTGACCCAGGAAGGCGGCTTCCAATGTCTCACTGTCGGCGTCAAACTTATCGATTTTTTTCCGGTCGCGCAAGGAAAGATCCCGGGCCTGGAGAACAAAAAGATTTTCCGGTTCGGGTCCCTCAAAGGTGAACTCTATTTCCTGGGGGTTCCAGCCGCCGTCATAGATCAACTCCTGTACAATGACCCGGAGTTTCTCAAAGATTTTGGGGAACCGGGTATCCAGGCTGATCTTGGTGTCCCGCTTTTCAATTTCCCGCTGAAGCTCCGAAATGGGCAGGGTCCTCACCAGGCCGGAAACCACATCCTCCCCCTGGTTGCCGATGGTGAAGTCCCCCCACAATCGTATGGTGTCACCGGGGAGTTTGGGGCTGTGGGTGAATACCACACCGGAGCCGGATTCCCGGGACCGGTTGCCGAACTTCATGCACTGGATGGTCACGGCGGTGCCCCAGTCGTCCGAGATGCCGATGATTTTCCGGTAGTCCATGGCACGCTTGGAGGTCCAGGAACTGAAGACCTTTTTGATGGCCAGAAAGAGTTGTTCCATGGGGGATTCGATGAGATCAATCCCGGCGTCTGCCACCAGGCGCTTGTAGTCCAGGGCGACGTCACGCATCTGATCGCCGGTGAAGTAGCGCTTGAAGGCAATGCCGGCCTCCTCCTTATGGCGCTTGATGAGCTGGTCAAAGGTGTCCCGCTGGATGCCGTACACCATGCCGTAGGCCTGGATGAACCTGCGGTAGGAGTCCCAGGCAAACCAGGGGTTGCCGGAACTTTTGGCCAGGCTTTCCGCAATCTGTTCGTTGATGCCCACGTTAAGGAAGGAGTCCAGCATCCCGGGCTGGGAGATGGATGATCCGGACCGAACCGACAGCAGGAGGGGGTTTTCCGGATCTCCGAACCGGGTACCTGTGGTTTCTTCCAGCCTTTTGAGCATGGTGTTGACCAACTGCTTGAAGTTCACCGATGCCGGGATATATGTGTCAATGAGTTCCAGGCATTTGACCACCTCCGTAGTGATGATGAACCCCTCCGGGATCTCAATGCCGAACTGCTT
>JAKSBB010000768.1 GCA_022361315.1 Desulfobacterales bacterium | reverse complement strand
CGTCCTGGGCGAGAAAGCCGGCTGGGTATCCTATACTGACATTGACAAGGAAGAAGCCGTTGCAGAGGCAGCAGAGGTCAAAAGCGAGGATGTGCTTTTCTGCTTTTTCACCTCCGGCACCACCGGCCTGCCCAAACGGGTCGGCCACAGTGCGGTTTCCTATCCCCTGGGCCACCTGTCCACCGCCGTCATCATCGGCCTGGAACCCGGTGACGTCCACCACAACCTGAGTGCCCCGGGATGGGCCAAGTGGGCCTGGAGCAGCTTCTTCTCCCCGTTTAACCTGGGCGCCACCGCCACAGGCTTCAACTTCACTACCCTGGACATTAAAAAATACATCGCCACCGTGGCCAAGTACAAAGTGAACTCCTTTTGTGCACCGCCCACGGCCTGGCGTGCCTTTGTGGGGCTTGACCTTGCCCAATATGACCTTTCCGCCATGAAGTACTCCCTGAGTGCGGGCGAACCCCTGAACCCCGAAGTCATCGACCAGTGGAAAGACGCCACCGGCACCGAAATCCGTGATTTTTACGGCCAGACCGAATCCACCTGCATGATCGGTAATCCGCCCTGGATGGAAAAGAAGATGCGTCTGGGTTCCTTTGGGTATCCCTCATACATGTATGATGTCATCCTGGCAGACGACGAAGGCAAGGAAATCACCGAAGCCGACGTCACCGGACATATTGTTGTCCGCCTGAGCAACTGGCGTGCCATCGGCCTGTTCCAGGAATATATCGACAACGAAGCCAAAACCGCCGAAGCCTTCCAGCATGGCCTCTATTACACCGGTGATAAAGCCACCTTTGACAAGGACGGCTATTGGTGGTTTGTCGGCCGCTCCGATGATGTCATCAAGTCTTCGGATTACCGTGTCGGCCCCTTTGAGGTGGAAAGTGCCCTGATCGAGCACCCCGCCGTCATGGAAACTGCGGTTGTGGGTGTGCCTGATCCCAAACGGCATCAGCTGGTTAAGGCCTTTGTTATCCTGTCCCAGGGCCAGGAACCTTCCAAAGAGCTTGCCCTTGAGCTGTTCAAGCATACCATCGAAGTGCTTGCCAAGTTTAAGATCCCCAGAATCATTGAGTTCGTGGAAGAACTGCCGAAGACGATTTCCGGCAAAATCCGCCGTGTGGAACTGAGGGAGAACGAAGAAAAGAAAGCAGACGGCAAGACCACAGAATTCTTCTATCATCAGTTCCCTGAGCTGAGTTCCAAGAAGAAATAAACGCAACTGATTCACAGTCGCCTGACCATAATGGTCACTCCTCATCCGGAGATGCTGATTTTCAGCATCTCCGGATGTTTTTTTCACGGCCTTTTCCTTTGACCGGAATTTATCAGATCGCTTCCCTGTAAAAACTGAACGTTTTTTTGATCCGGCCCGGATCCAGTCCGAAATCTTCGGCTGAGCAATTGTGGGTGCCGAAACCGGTCCGTGGATTGTCCCTCAACCACACTTCCATTCTACGCTCTGCTGCGGGGCTCAAAGAAAGGCGGAGGCGGTCGCAGGCCCCGGCAACGGTATCAATGGGAGCCCTGCTAAGATCCCCGTGATGGATCTCTGTATAGCTGTTTTCAGGTAGACTGGATTTGATTTTCAGCGTTCTTTCCAGGCCTTTGGCCCAAAGTGCGGGATACCAGTCCGCAATGGCGGGTATATCTGCCCGGCCCGTGGTGAACCGGGACCATCTGGCCACCATACTGACACCGGATACCATGGCATCCACAGGGTTTCTGTGGGTGAAAATGAGCCGGGCATCGGGGTAGGTTTCCAAAAGTTGGCCCAGGCCGAACAGATGGATGGGGGCCTTGAGTACCCAGTGCTGATTGGGGTGTTTCCATTGAAGCATCTGCAGGATGCGCTTATGCCATTCGTAGGCCGCCGTCATATTGCAATCACCGACCCAGTTTCCGTGGGAAAAGAGGCTGGATCCCGCGCTCCATCCCATATGCACAAACTCGTGGGCCATGAGATTCTGACATTCCGCCGTTCCCTGGGCCATGAAGTTGATGCCGTTGATTCCCCGAAGTTCCGGAGCCATGGCGAACAACCCTTCCAGCGCGTCATGGGTGGGCTGGATTCTCGGATCCGGTACTTTGGGCATCAGTTCCGGCGGGGGACATACCGGACCTGTGGTTTCAAAGTTTCTCAGATACCGGGCCATGGGGTCCAGGGATAAGAGGGTGTGCAGGATGGTGGTGCCGGAGCGGGGCAGTCCGACGATGAACACCGGGGCCTGGATTTTTTCCTCTAATATCTCCGGATGCGCCCCGATAAACCGGGTAACCTCCAGCCGGTTTTTCAGCAGATGAAGAATGATTTGCTGAAAATAGCCCGTGTCACGGTCCTTGGGGATTTCGGTGTTAAGCGATTCTAAAAAGGCTTCCAATCCCGCCTCATAGGTATTGCCGCCGAAATCAGTCAGACCGGTCTCATTCATGGCCTGTGTTTTAAATTGATCGGATGACAGGTGAGTACCCATATTGTACCTCCTTTACGAAGTTTCCGGCACCTGATGGCCGGATGTCCGGTGATTCTCTTTCAGGCGGGTGATACCGCCCATGGAAAATTGATACACATGTTCCGCCCAGGCTTCGTATTGACGGGCCGGCGAATAGTCCGGGAACAACCGTGAGAAAACAGGCCAGGCAAAGCTGTGGTAGAGCAGTTGTCCGGCCACGGATACCAGGCAGTCCCGGGCCATATCATCGGTGGCACCATCGCCCAGAAGGGCGTGCATCGTTTTCAGATGGCGCCGGATTCGCGGGCGGTTGTACTGGTCCACCAGGCTTTCTATGAACGGAGACGGCCGGGTCATCTCTGATACGAAAATGGCCGTGATATCCTTTTTAGAGGCGTTCTCCCGGTATAACATCCGGCAGAAATTTGTAATCAGGGTCTTCAGTTGCGCTTCCGGAGATAATTGGTCCCAGCCTTTCAGATCAAAGGTGTCGTATTTTGCAAATATGAGTTCAAGAATCTCCCGGTATAATTTTTCTTTGGAGCCGAAATAATAATTGACGGCGTTCACGTTGGCGGAACCGGCTTCTTTACAGATTTCCCGTACCGTTGCATCCCTGTAGCCCTTCCGGGCAAAGACCTTTATTCCTGCCGTGAACAGTTGCTTTCTGGTGTCGTCCAAGTGATCTCCTTGAGGTTTAATACATCTGTATTAAGACGAGTTTTAATACAGATGTATTAGGGTGTCAAGTTTTTTTATAAGGTGTGGGCCAAATTTGACATCGGATGCATCGGCGCTATGTTTTGTAGGTCGGTATTCCGGGACCTCATATTTCCCGGGGATCCGTATTGAAACCAGCCCGAATCCTATGGAGGATGCGTCGTGTCTGATCTATTATTGCCATCTGAATCTGCGGTGTCTTCGGCATCCGGCCATACGTCATTACCTGTTGATGGATTCATCGATATTCCCGGGGGCAAAACCCATTACCTGGACTGGGGAGGCAAGGGACCTGAGGCGCATATGCTTCATGCCAACGGATTCTGTGCCGGGGTTTACGATCCCTTTGTCCGGCATCTCACAGGGGACCTTCGGGTCCTCGGGACGGATATCAGGGGGCATGGGGACTCTTCGCGCTATGAGGCGGACCGCATCACCCATTGGCGGTTGTTCGCAGATGACCTGACACGCTTTATCCGTGAGAAAATGACACCGCCGGTCATCGGTATCGGCCATTCCCTGGGGGCGGTCACGACCTTTATTGCCGCTGCCCAGTCCCCCCATCTGTTTTCCGGAATTGTACTGATCGATCCCGTGATCCTGCCCAGGCGACTGCTCTTTGTCATGCGGCTGCTTTATCTCACCGGTCTTCTGGGCAAATTCCCCCTGGCCAAAGGGGCCCGCCGCCGCAAGCGGGTTTTTGAGGGAAAGCAGGCGGCGCGTAAACGGTTTACTTCAGGCAGAGGGATATTTAAAACCTGGTCCGGGGAGTTCATCGACGCCTATCTTGAATGCGGTTTTCTGGAGGAAGATGAAAACACAGCCACATTGAAGTGTGATCCGGAACTGGAGGCCCAGATATTTGAATCCGCACCAAGAGATGCCTGGACCTATGCACGGAAAATCCAATGCCCGGTCCTGGCCGTCCGGGGGGAGACCTCCGACACCTTTTATCCGGATGCGGCCCGGAATCTCGGTGGCTATATTCCGGATTATACACTGGTTACCATCCCCGGTACCGGTCATTTTGTGCCCATGGAAAAGCCTGAGGCCTGTGCCGGGGAGATATTGGCCTTCCTCAGGGCGAAAGGGCTGCTGGTCGGATAACCGGAAGAGGGCCCGGGGTAAGTCTCAATTCGCAGTAGCAGTGCAATCAATTTTCACGGGGTTTTACAGAGGATTGTTTTGCCTTTGCCTTGGGTTTAGGTTAAGATAAAAGTCTTCTAACCCTATACTGGATGTTCACATGATGCAGACACTTTTTCGCCTGTCGTACAGGTACCTGTGCCTGGTTTTATTCGCGGTCGTATTCGTGAAACCTTCGGGGTACGCCGAGGAAATAAGATTGTCCCTGTCCGAGCTGAACCTGACCCGTCAGGAACGTCACTGGCTGGATACGAGTACATCCATACGGATCGCCGGACCAAGGGCGTTCCCCCCCTTCCACTATTTTGACGACACGGGGAAACTCAAAGGTATTGCTGCCGACTATATATTTACCATCATGAATCAGATCGGTATCGAAATTGAGGTCATGACGAACCTGCCGTGGCCCCAGGTATTGGAAGGGGTCAGAGCCGGTGAGATAGATCTGATTCCCTGTGCGGCAATGGCAGAGGACCGCAAAGCATACATGCGCTTTTCCACCCCGTACCTCTCTTTCCCCCTGGTGATACTGAGCCGGAAGGATGCGCCGTTCATCGGTGGCATCTCGGACCTTCACGGTAAACGGCTGGCAATCATCAGAAAGAATGCCATCTTGAACTGGCTTGACCGGGACGGGATTTCCTATGATCCCTATTATGTGGGCTCTCCATTGAAACGTATCGAGGCCATATCTCTGGGGAAGGTGGATGCGGCCATCGAAAACCTGGCGGCTGCCAGCTATCTGATTCAGGCCCATGGACTGACCAATGTGAAAATAGCTGCCCCCACCCCCTACGGTAACTACAACCTGCATATGGCCGTGCGCAAAGATCTGCCTGAGCTTTTAGGCATCGTGAACAAGGTAATCCAGTGGATTACGCCGGAGCAGCATATGCGGATCCGGAGCAACTGGCTTTCCGTGCGCTACGAACACGGCATCCGGACCGGGGATGTCGTGAAGTGGGTGCTGGTGGTTATTGTGGCCGCCGCCCTCATACTGGCCGTTATCCTCATCTGGAACCGGAAGTTAAAACGGGAGGTGGAAGCCAGAGTCCGGTTGATCGGAGAGCTGGAGCAGGCCATCGCCGATTTGAAACGGGCGGACGAAAAAGTTGCCCGGAGTGAGGCAAAATTCCGGGAGCTGTTTGAATCTTCCAGGGATGCGGTGATGATTCTTGACCGTGATAAAGGATTTGTAAACTGCAACAATGCCGCACTTAAAGTGTTTGGCTGCAGCCGTGCCGACGAGTTTCTCGGAAAGCAGGTGGTGGATTTTTCTCCGCCGTTTCAGCCGTCCGGTGCCGCGTCGTCGGATGAAGTGGAAATCCACCTGGACGCGGCCCAGGTCCGCGGGGGGTGCTTCTTTGAATGGCAGCACAAAAGCCTGGGCGGTGATACCTTTCCGGCGGAGATCATGCTCAGTGCCGTTGAGGTTGAGGGCAGGCAGATGTTCCAGGCCCTGATCCGTGATATCACCCGGCGAAAAGCCATGGAAGACGAACTCAAACGTCTGGCGTCAAAAGATCCCCTGACCGGGGCCAACAACCGGCGGGTCTTTTTGGAAAAGGGGGCTTACGAGCTGAGCCGTTCCCAGCGGTACCATCACGCCTTTGCCGTTCTCATGATAGATGTGGATCGTTTTAAATCCATCAATGATACCTATGGTCATCAGGCCGGGGATGAAGTGTTGAAAGCCCTGGTTTACCAGAGCCGTCAGATCATACGTGAAACCGATATTTTCGGTCGTCTCGGTGGTGAGGAATTCGCCGTGATCCTGCCGGAAACAGATGCCGATACAGCTGCTGAGGTGGGGGAGCGTCTCCGATCTGCACTGGCAGACATCCGAGTGGGGTCTGAAAAAGGGGGGATCCGGTTCACGGTAAGTCTGGGGCTGGGGGAGATGACATCCTACACCGACAGTCTTCAAACCATCATCGGAAGGGCGGATGCTGCCCTTTACAAGGCCAAGGAAGAAGGCCGCAATCGTCTGGTCAAGGCCTGAATTTTATATCTGGACGTTTTGGGGCAATCGCTTGTCTTGGCCCCCATTTTGCTTTCTATTTCTGGTATGAGAATAAGACGCGACAAATTGAGAGCCAGACTTGACACACTTTACGGGCAGTATAACAGGAAAGCCTATATTGATCCGGACCCCCTGCTGTTCCTCTACGACTATAAAGAATTGAGAGACCGGGAACTGGCCGGATTTATTGCTGCATGCCTGGCCTACGGCCGGGTGGAACTGATCATGAAAACCGTGGGCGGGGTGCTGGAAAAACTGGGGCCTGAACCCTCTGCCACCATTATGAACATTAGGAAAACCGATCTGGATGGGATGTTCGACGGGTTCGTCTACCGGTTTGCAAGGGCCTCGCATCTGACGGCATTGATTTCCGGGATGCAGGGGATTTTAGAACGGCACGGATCTTTGTATGCCTGTTTTAACGAAGGTTATAGCGTTGAATCCAATGTGGCTGACGGTCTTTCCTGTATCCGTCGCGAAATTGCAACGGCAGGAGATGTGGGGCATCTCATTGCCGATCCCGGGAAAAATTCAGCCTGCAAGCGAAGCCACCTCTACCTGCGCTGGATGGTCCGGCAGGATGCCGTGGATCCCGGTGGGTGGACCGGTGTCTCGCCGGCCGATCTTGTTTACCCCATTGATACACATATGTATAAAATCGGGCGTATGCTGGGGTTTACCCGGCGCAAATCAGCGGACAGGCAATGTGCCATGGAGATTACCCGGGGCTTTAAAAAACTCAACCCGGAAGATCCGGTGCGATATGATTTTGCCCTGACCCGGTTCGGCATCCGGCGGCAATTTGATGTGAATGACCTTAAACGATTTATAAAGGACGACCCGAAATGACATATAAAGGATACGAGTTGCCGCCCTTGATCCGGGGACGGCTGGTGAAACGGTACAAACGGTTTCTGGCCGATGTGGTCCTGGAAGACGGCAGTGTGGTGACGGCCCATTGTCCCAACTCCGGTTCCATGAAGGGATGCAAGGAAGAAGATGCACCGGTGTGGATCTCCCAAAGTGACAACCCCAAGCGGAAGCTCAAGTACACCTGGGAGGTGATCCGGACCCGTGATTCCTATATCGGGATCAATACCATGGTGCCCAACCGCCTGGTGCGGGATGCTGCTCAACACAGGGCCATTGAGGAACTGGCCATGTATTCAACGGTACGGTCCGAGGTTAAAACATCCGACGGCACCCGGCTGGACCTGATGCTGAGCAATGACCGGGGAGAATGCTGTTACGTGGAGATAAAAAACTGCACCCTTGTGGAAGACGGGCTGGCCATGTTTCCCGATGCCGTTACCACCCGGGGACAGAAACACCTGGATGAGCTGGTGCGGCTGAAGAAGGCGGGCCACAGGGCCGTTATTTTCTATCTGATTCAACGCATGGATGCCCGCTGCTTTACCCCTGCCGCAGCTATTGATCCGGTCTATGCTGAAAAACTGGCCCGGGCGGTGGACCAGGGGGTGGAAATTATCACCCGGGATGTGGTAATCGAGCCCGAATCCGTTCCGGGACGCATCTTTCTGCGGAATATCATACCCGTTGAACTGGACCCTGACAAAATTAAAACCTCGTGTTGACAATCTACCACCCTGTAGTATTTTTTATCCAGACATCGGCCCGGGGGCCAAAAAAGGAGAATAAACCATGTGGGACTACACGGATAAAGTAAAAGAACATTTTCTACACCCCAAAAATGTGGGGGAACTCAAAGATGCGAACGCTGTCGGGGAAACCGGCTCACTGAACTGCGGCGATGCCCTGAAACTCTTTCTCAAAGTCAATGACAACGAGCGGATTATCGACGCATCGTTCATGACTTTCGGATGCGCCAGTGCCGTGGCCTCCTCTTCCGCACTGACGGAAATCATCAAAGGCATGACCCTGGACGAAGCAGCCAAGATCACCAATGACGATATTTCCGATTTCCTGGGGGGACTGCCCAAGGAAAAGATGCATTGCTCGGTCATGGGGCAGGCCGCCCTTAAAAAAGCCATTGCAGACTTCAGGGGGATTGAAATCCTTGCAAAACCCGGTGAAATGGTTTGCGAATGCTTTGACGTCACAGATCTTGAAATCATCGACGCCGTGAAGCAGAACGGACTTGAAACCACCGAGGACGTGACCAACTATCTGAAGGCCGGCGGCGGCTGCGGTAAATGCCTCGACCGGATTGAAGAAGTGATTGAAACGGCAAAGGCCCCTGAAGGTAACGAATAAGCGGGCAAAGAATAGGAAAAATACCATGGACGTTATCTATACGGACAACAACGCCACCACCAAAGTGGCCGACGAGGTGATTCAGGAAATGCTTCCCTACCTCGGGGAGTTCTACGGCAACCCTTCATCCATGTATACATTCGGTGATGAGGTGGGGAAAAAAATTCGGCAGGCCAGGCAACGGGTGGCCGATCTGATCAACGCCACACCGGAGGAAATCATTTTCACCTCCTGCGGCACGGAAAGCGACAATGCTGCCATCAACGCCGCCATTTCCATGTATCCCGAACGAAAGCACCTGATTACCTCTGCTGTGGAGCATCCGGCCATTAAAAATTTCTTTTCTTATCTCGGCGACCAAAAGGGCTACCGGGTCACCTTTGTTCCGGTGGACACCAAGGGGCGTCTGGATCTGGACACCCTGTACAATGCCATGTCCGAAGATACGGCCGTGATTTCCCTGATGTGGGCCAACAATGAAACCGGCGTGATTTTTCCCATTGCAGACGTGGCTGAAAAAGCCCGGGAAAAAGGCATCCTTTTCCATACGGATGCGGTTCAGGCCACCGGTAAGGTGCCTATAGACGTACAGGCCGCAGGTGTTGATATGCTGTCCCTGTCCGGTCATAAAATTCATGCCCCCAAAGGTGTGGGTGCCCTCTATGTGAAGAAGGGGATCAAATTTCCGGCCTTTCTTATCGGCGGTCATCAGGAAGGCGGCCGCAGGGGCGGTACGGAAAACACCGTCTCCATCATCGGACTGGGCAAGGCCTGTGAAATGGCCAAAGAACACCTCAGTACCATGAATACCGAGGTGAAGGAATTGCGGGACTATCTGGAATCCAGGCTGCTGTCCGAAATTCCTGCAACGTCGGTGAACGGTGATACGGAGAATCGTCTGCCCAATACCCTGTCCATCGGATTTGACGCCGTGGAAGGGGAGTCCATTCTCATGCTCATGGACCGCAAAGGTATCTGTGCCTCATCCGGCTCAGCCTGTACCTCCGGCTCACTGGACCCCTCCCATGTGCTCATGGCCATGGAAGTCCCGTTTAAATCCGCCCACGGTACCATCCGGTTTTCCCTCTCCCATTACAACACAAAGGAAGAGATGGACGTGATTGTTGAGACATTGATTCCGGCCATTGACAGGCTCAGGCAGATGTCACCCTTCTGGAAAGATGGGAAGATGGTTTAGAATAGAAATCACACCGTTGGGTTATTGAGTATAGGGACCTGGAGCCATTTTTCCAATATGGCGACCAGGTCCTTTTTCTTTACGGGCTTGGCCAGGTAGTCATTCATCCCGGCATCCAGGCATTTGGCCCGGTCCCCTTTCATGGCATTGGCCGTCATGGCGATGATGGTGATATCGGGATTCCTGATGCCGGAATCTCCTGATCTGATCCGGCGGGTGGCTTCATAGCCGTCCATTTTGGGCATCTGGCAGTCCATGAGCACCAGATCGTAATCCCCGTCTGCCAATGCCTCCAACACCTCTTCTCCGTTGGTCACCGCATCTGCGGACAGTCCCATTTTCCGAAGAGCGCCCAGCGCCACCTTTTTATTGATATGATTGTCCTCGGCAAGCAGCAGTTTTACTGCGGATGTGCCGGATGCCCGGTGCTCGGCGATGGCGTGACGGGTAATCAGCGGGCGGGCCGTTTGGGAGGATTCTGCGGATACCGGGCTGACCATGCTCAGGCAGTCATAGAGTTCCCGCTGTTTGATGGGTTTGTTCAGGTAGGCTGCAAAACCGATATCTCCGAAGCGTTTGGCATCCCCCCGCATGCCCATGGAGGTGAGCATGATCATCTGCAGAGCATTCAGGGCAGGGGTCTCACGGATGGTTTTGCCCAGGGTTGCGCCGTCCATGCCGGGCATCTGCATGTCTATGATGGCGATATCAAAATTTTTCCCATTTGCTGCAGCCGTATTGAGTTTGTCCAGAGCCGTATGGCCGTCGGGGGCTTCTTCAAAGCGGCAGCCCCAGCGGCTAAGCTCCTCCCGGAGAATCATCCGGTTGGTATCATTGTCATCCACCACCAGGATGCGTCGGTGGTCTAGTTTTTCCCGGGGAAGGGGCGGACGAACCTTCTCCGGATCCGGTTTATCAAACACGGTGGTGAAACTGAAGCAGGACCCTTTATCCGGCGCAGAGGTTACACTGATATGTCCCCCCATAAGCTCTGTAAGCTGTCTGGATATGGCAAGCCCCAGACCTGTACCGCCGAATTCCCTTGTGGTGGAGGTGTCCACCTGGGAAAATGCATCGAACAAGGTGTCCACCTTTTCCGCAGGGATGCCGATGCCGGTATCTGTCACTGAAAATTTGACCACAGCCCGGTTCCGGGTTTCATGTGTCACCCGGGTCTCCACAACAATTTCACCCTGATGGGTGAATTTGACTGCGTTGCTGATGAGATTCAGCAGGACCTGGCGAAGTCTTCCCGGATCCCCGATCAGGTATGAAGGGGTCTGGGGATGGATGATGGTGCAGTACTCGAGTCCTTTTTCATATACCCGCACCGCCGTCAGGTCGGCAATATCCTCCAGAAGCGGCCGAAGGTTGAATTCTATGGACTCCAGTTCCATCTTGCCAGCATCTATCTTGGAGTGATCCAGAATATCGTTGATGATGGCCAGCAGGGCTTCGGCACTTTTTCCAATGGTTCCGACAAATTCCTGCTGTTCCGCTGTCAGGGGGGTGTCTGACAGAAGTTCAGTCATACCGATGACCCCGTTCATGGGGGTGCGGATTTCGTGGCTCATATTGGCCAGAAAATCTGCTTTCGCGCGGCTGGCGGCTTCGGCAGCTTCCTTGGCATCCCGAAGACCCTGTTCAATTTCCTTTTGCTTACCAATATCCACAAAGCATTCAAGGAGGCAGGCTCTGCCCCGGATGGTGACTTCGGTGACGGTTTTCAATATGGGACGTTCTTCGTTGCCTGCCGTCAGGAGAATCCGTTCCGACTTATCCACGGTCTGACCGAGGTCCACCACCGGGCAGCTTTCCCGGTCAGCCGGGCAGACAAAATTGTGGCAGATCTTCCCGATCATCTCCGGCTTCGGAATCCCCACCATCATCTCTGCAGCGGCGTTGACGTCCAGAAGGGTCCGGGTTTCCCGGTCAACAATAAAAATACCGGTCTGAACTGAATTGAAGATGGTATCCAGTCGCCGTTCATTTTCTTTCAGGGCCTGCTCCGCCGCCTTTCGCTCGGTGATATCCTCCAGAGTGGCAATTACCTCGGTGGTTTCGGAGCCCGGGTTAACCGGGTTGAAAATCACCCTCAGGAACAATTTCTTATTTCCGGTGACTGAGGTGTATTCGTCTTCGTATACTGAGGTCCGTCCGGAAAGGGCCCGTTTCAGGGCGGTCTGCATCTCAGGAGAACTCTGGGTGGCAGTGTTGAAACCTATAAGCTGTTTCCTGGACGCCCCCATGAGTTCTGCAAATTTGTTGTTCATGTCTTCAATGATACCGTCGGGAGAAAACCGGATCATACCCAGGGGGGATTTTTCAAAGATGATTCTGTGGTGATGTTCGCTTTGAACCAGTTCGCCTTCATAGCGGGATGCGGTTGTCAGCGTCAGCCCGGCAATGATCAGGAGGAAGGTCAGGCCGATCCCTAGAAAAACAATGGACATGGACTTGATCTTTTTGCCGGTGGCGTCGGATGCTGCCAGAAATTCAGATGCTTTATTTCTGGCGTATGCGGTAAGTTCCGCCATCTTGGCTTCCATCCGGTCCACATGGAGAGCCCCTTTGTTTTTGGTGATCAGGGCCGCCGCTTCCACCTGATTGCCGCGTACCAGTCGGATGACTTCCTGCCGGATGGGTTTCCAGGCTTTGAAAAGATCTCTGGCCTCCCTTTCCAGTGCCCTGCCGCGGGCACCGAGGATTTTTTCCCGAATGATGTCCAGGTTCTGGTAGACCCGGGCCTCGTATTGATCGACCCGTTCAACCTCACCGGAAATGAGCGCCGGATTTGAGAACAGAACGATATCCTTCATGGTCCGGTGCATTTTGGTGATGGTCAGACTACACTCAAGGGACGTGTTGGATACCACAAGGGGGTGGTGGTAAATGGAACTGGTGAGCCGGGAAAAGGTTTTGATTTCGTTTAAGAAAAACAGTCCGCCCCCACCCATGAAAATGAAAAGCAGGGCAAAGCCCAGGCAAAACGTCCTGGTGATGGCTTTTTTCCTTATTACACCCAAAACGCCTCCTCACCTGCGAAAATCGCAGGTGACAATGAGATTTGACTATGGTGAGCTGCAATTGTTAACGTTCGTTAATATGGCTTAGTATCCAACCAAAGCCCGGTGAAGTCAAGAGAAGGGTGAAGTCAAGACATCTTACGTGTTGGGCGGGTCTTGCCATTTCTTCGTGAACCCATCAAAGATTCCCGGATATACAGCAATACCCCCACCCAGATAAAACTGAAGGTAATCAGGCTGTGCCGGGTAAATGGTTCTTTATATACAAAAACGCCTAATATAAATGCGATTGACGGGGCGAGATACTGGAGAATACCGATGGTGGACAGGTTCAGACGCTTGGCTGCGGCTGCAAACCAGAGTAACGGCAGGCTGGTAACAACGCCGGAGCCGATGCACCAGAGGGTGATAGCAGGGTCGCGCAGGAACGGACTGCCGGCTTCCAGATACTGGTAAAGCACGTAGCCGAAGGCCGGGAGGAAAAGCACAAGGGTTTCAATAAAGAGGCCGGGAATGGGGGCCGCATTGATTTTTTTTCTGGAGAATCCGTAAAGGCCGAAACTTATGGCCAGGGCGATGGCAAATAGCGGCAGGGTACCGTATGCGACCAGGGAGTAGGCCACTCCGGCAGCCGCAAACATCACGGCCACCCATTGCAGCCGGCTGAACCGTTCGCCCAGAAGGATAAAGCCCAGGGCCACGTTGAACATGGGGTTCATATAATATCCGAGGCTGGTCTCCACCACCCGGCCGGAGTTCACGGCCCAGATGTAGATAAACCAGTTGAGACCGATGATGAGGCCGGAGAGGATCAGACCTTTCATGGTCGAGGGGGATTTGGCAATGGCGGTGACTTCCGCGGCCCGTCGTTTAAATGCGATGATATAGAAGAGAAATACGCAGGACCAGATAATTCTGTGGCAGAGAATTTCAAAGGGATTCACCGTCTGGAGCTGTTTCCAGTATGCCGGCAACAATCCCCAGGCCCCAAAGGCGGCCAGACCGAGCACCACACCGTAAGTTTTCTGATTCATACGCTACTCCCAAAATTAAAGGACAAACCTGGATATTTCACGAGGTGTTTTTGCTTTCCAGCGTATTTTTTCTTAAAAAAGCAAAGTGCCACGAAATATCCGGGCTAAACGTATGTACAGAAAATTAGATTGGCAAGGGGCCGGGACGGTGAAATGGAAAATTTCATCGGCCCGGTGGATTTGGGTAGTTACTTGTCTGTGAACAGGTCCGTGCTGATGTAACGCTCACCCGTATCGCAGACAACGAACACGATATTTTTTCCCGGGTGTTTTTTACCGGTTTCAAAGGCCGTGTGGAAGTTGGCACCGGAAGAGATGCCGCAGAGCATGCCGTTGCTTCTGGCCAATTGTCTCGCCCCTGTCATGGCTTCATCGGCCTCCACCTGGAAGATCCCGTCAATGATCTCTTTGTTCAGGTTGTCGGGAATGAAACCGGCACCGATACCCTGGATCTTGTGGGGGCCGGGCTGGCCGCCGGAAATCACCGGAGAGTCCTTGGGTTCAACGGCAATGCTGAGCAGCTCCGGTTTTTTACCCTTGATGAATTCGGAGACGCCGGAAATGGTCCCCCCGGTGCCGACACCGGCCACAAAGATGTCGATGTCTCCTTCGGTGGCTTCCCAAATTTCCGGCCCGGTGGTCTCCCTGTGGATGGCCGGATTGGCCGGGTTGGAAAACTGATCCGGCATAAAGGCGTTGTCGGATGTTTCCACGATGTTATGTGCCTCCGCAATGGCGCCTTTCATGCCCTTGGCGCCCGGGGTGAGTACCAGTTCCGCCCCCAGGTGGCGGAGAAGCTGACGCCGTTCCAGGCTCATGGTCTCGGGCATGGTGAGGATGAGTTTCAACCCTTTTACCCGGGCCACAAAGGCAAGGGCGATACCGGTATTTCCCGATGTGGGTTCCACAATAACCGTATTATTGTTGATTTTCCCGTTGCGGATACCGTCTTCGATCATGGCACGGCCGATCCTGTCCTTGACGCTGGACACGGGATTGAAAAATTCAAGTTTGGCGTATAAATTTGCACCGCAGTCCTTTGAGGCATTTTCAAGATATACCAGGGGCGTGTTGCCGCAGGCCTGGGTCAGGTCAACTAACTTTTTCATGGTCTTTTTCCTGATTTTTTATGATGAGTCTGGGATTTTCGATGAAGACCTTGGTGTCGGGGGGGATGGAACGGGTGAGCCATACGTTGCCGCCCACGACGGAACGGGCCCCGATCACGGTATCCCCGCCTAATATAGTGGCACCGGAATAGACAATCACATCGTTTTCAATGGTGGGG
>JAKSBB010000284.1 GCA_022361315.1 Desulfobacterales bacterium | reverse complement strand
CCCACGCAGATCGACGAGTTGGTAAAAGAACTGTCTGAGTTAAATAAGGCCATCAATCCCAAGCGTCAGCGTAACCGGGAACCTGTTGCCTTTGACACCTTGATGAATGAATTAAGCGGGTTTGATGATGAGTCAGTCCTTCCGGAAACCTCTCCGCAGGCTGATGAATTATTCAAAGAGTTGTCCGAATTAAATAAGACCATTAACCTGAAGCGCCGGCAAAACCATAAACCCGTTCCCTTCGATGCATTGATGGCCGATTTAAGCGGGTCAGATAACATTATCCCATTGCACCCCAAGGGACGACCTGCGGTCAGCCCGGCAAAGAAAATCTTTGTGATTCCCAACGAGACGGAACTCCTTAGAAACAGACATGGCAATGATATACTCTCTTCTTATATTAAACAGATCACCGGATGTACCAACGTAAAACTCAATGAAATCTTCTACAACAAAGATTATAGACTATCCGTTGAGGCACACATTTCCTGAGAAAACCATCACCACACCCTTTTTCATTATTTTATTTTGTCATCTTTTATGAGTATCAGGCGGCACCGGGTTGTTTTCTTTTAGACCAGGCGTAAACCCAAATAAACGAAATGCTGATCAATAGCCGCTTGATGATACCGAATACCAGCCACGGCCCCTCCAATAAATCGCCAAACAGGAGCAGTTCCAGGAAGATGGACAGCGTCAGCCACGCAGAGGTAAGTGGCAAAAGTCCCCTTCGTTCAACAGGATTCTGTGCCCCCCAATACAGCACGGATCCCCACCCGGCCATAAAGAGCGCATTCACGAACAACTGGAATTTATAATCTTCATCCGGACTGGTAAAACCGTTTACGATATTGGGTAAGTCCCACCCGAAGGATACCAGTAGCCATGATATTGCGATCGCAGTGTCAATGATGGCACCGGCGATAAAGGTTTTCTTCAGTAATGTGTCAGCGGTCATTCTTTCTTCTCCTTTTGGTTTCATGTACGTATTTAAGGTTCTCATTGCTCAAACCATACCATCCAAGATAAATCCTGTATAAACAATGAGTTAAGAAAAGGATAAATTTCCAATTGTGATATAACGCGATTTAAATTACCATATTCAACGAAACCAACTGATAACGCGAAATATAACGATTTGTCTTTGAGGAAAATATGAGAGTAGATGAAAATGTTTTCTTCCGTCAGGCAACACTCAGGATCTGCGGTACGCTGGAGATTGAAAAAACATTGCTTACCAGCCTCGATTATCTGGCAGGGTTTATGCCTGCGGATTTAATCTGTCTTCAGATCTATGAACCGGAAGCAAATGTGCTGCGGATTGTTTCCACCGCCTCCCGTTCGGGGAGAAGAGATGCCAATATTATCATTGGGTTCGATGGGGCTGCAAAGGCAGTGATGCATAAGGTGTATGAGAGATTTGAGCAATCCCGCTGGCAGGATGCAGTGATCGTGAATGACCCTGCCGAAGATCCGGCTGCACGGATCACAATGGAGAAAATTTTTGATCCGGACGCCTCTCTGTTGCATCTTGTTCTGGAAACCGCCGACCGCCCCTTGTGCAGTGTGATTCTTGCGGCCAAAGGTAAACACCGGTATTCAAAAGAAGCGGCACAACTCTTCTCTTTGCTAAAAGAGCCGTTCTCCATCGCCATGTCAAACGCACTGAAATATCAGGATGTGATTCATTTAAAAGAGGCGTTGGCGGAAGATAACCGATTTCTGCACCGTGAGCTTTTCGCCTTGTCCGGAGACCGGATCATCGGGGCGGATTCAGGACTAAAGAAGGTCATGACCCTGGTGAACCAGGTGTCAATGTCAGACAGCTCCGTGCTT
>JAKSBB010000322.1 GCA_022361315.1 Desulfobacterales bacterium | reverse complement strand
TTCGACATCAAGCTCCACGGCCCAGCCCGCGACCTACACTCCGGCGTCTTCGGCGGAACCGTCCCCAACCCCGCCACACTCCTCGTCAAAACCCTCGCACAACTCCTCGACTCGACCCACCGCGTCACCATCCCCACCTTCTACGACGACGTACTCGATACCACACCACAAGAACTCAACCAGTGGGACAACCTCACCTTCTCCGACGAAGCCTGGGCACACGCCGCCGGCGTCACACAACTCCACGGCGAAGCCGGCTTCACCACACTCCAGCGACGCTGGGCACGACCCTCCTGCGACGTCAACGGGATCTACGGCGGATACATGGCCGAAGGCGCCAAAACCGTCATCCCCTCCTTCGCCGGCGCAAAGGTCTCCTTCCGTCTCGCCGCCAATCAGGACCCCGAAAAAATCAACGCCGCCTTCACCGCCTGGCTCCACGACCACACACCGCCCGGCTGCACCTGGGAAATCTCACACCTCGGCTCCGCTCACCCCGTCGCCGTCGATACCAACTCACCCTACATGGCCGCCGCACGACGCGCCATGAAAGCCGGCACAAACACCGACCCCGTCCTCGTCCGCGACGGCGGCACCATCCCCGTCATCGCCACCTTCAAAAACACGCTCAACCTCGACACACTCCTCATGGGCTTCGGACGAAACGACGACAACCTCCACTCACCCAACGAAAAGTTCAACCTCGACAGCTTCGACAAAGGCGCCCGCTCCCACGCCGCACTCCTCCACGAACTCGCACAGATGTAACCTCCTACCCACACATCACCTCACCCCACACCGCGCCTCGCATCACACACCACGCCCCCCCCCCTCCCCTTCCGCGGCCCCCTCACCTCTCCCTTCCTCACCGCCTCACCCAACCAGCTCGGCCGCCTCACCTCCCGCCCATACAACAACCCACCACTCACACACATCACAAAATCATTCCACCCCTCCCGCGTCCGCAAGTCAGGCTCCGCCACACCCCAACACGCACGACACGCAAAACTACGCACACCACACATCACATCCGCCTCACCCACATGCCATCCCCCCTCC
>JAKSBB010001292.1 GCA_022361315.1 Desulfobacterales bacterium | reverse complement strand
ATGTATAAAATTGGAACCGATGAAACCGGCACCACCTGTAACAAGAATCCGCCTCAAGCCCCCACCTCCGCCAGCATTGATCTGAGTTGCTTCCGCCAATGTATAGGGGTAATACCTGCGGCCTGCCAAAACCCTGTTTTATCCAGCACGCTGAAATGGGGCCGCTCAGCAGGCCGTGGAAACGCATGGGTTCCCACAGGCATTAAAGGTATCTGACGATCCAGCAGGCCTATCGCCAACGCTTCTTCCTGAACCGCCACGGCAAAATCATACCATGACGCCACTCCGGCATCCGTCCAATGGTGAACCCCAGTCACTTGTTCTTTCATTCCGGTCCAAACGGCTTTTGCCAGACCGTTCGCCCATGTTGGAGTCCCAATCTGATCATCCACGATATTTAAAGCTGCTTTGGTCTTCATCAACTGAATCATCGTTTTCACGAAATTTTTCCCGTGGACCGAATAGAGCCATGCCGTCCGGATAATGAGTGCGTCTTTACCCAGGATGCGCTCAATCGCCTGCTCGCCGGCCAGCTTGGAAAACCCGTACACACTCCGGGGATCGGGCGTGTCTTCCGGGAGATATGGCTTATGGTGCAACCCGTTGAATATAAAATCTGTGGAAATGTGAACCAATCGGATGTCGTTCTCCAAACAAAACCGAGCAATTATCTCAACGGCTTTTTCGTTGATCTGATAGGCTAGCACAGCGTTCTTCTCGGCATCGTCCACGGCTGTATAAGCGGCCGCATTGATTACCCAGTCGACATTGTTCACTGACAGACAACCCAATAAACTTGACTCACTGGTAAAATCCACTTTAGGATAATCACAGGTATGAAGGCAAACATTCTCCGGGCAAGTCCGGAATAACTCCCATCCCAGCTGCCCGGTGGCACCCAAAACGAGCACCCTCATGCAAACACCTCCGCTGCGTTGAAACTGACACCAGCCTTATCCTTCTCCGACAGCAACAACTCCCCTCCCGGGGGTATAGGCCAGTCAATACCGATATCCGGATCATTCCAGATGATTGACCGTTCATATTCAGGTGCGTAATAATCACTGCATTTATACGAAAACTCAGCCTGTTCACTCAAGACATAAAACCCATGGGCAAATCCCGGGGGAATCCACAGCATCTGTTTACTTTCAGCACTGAGTGTAACCCCCACCCAACGTCCGAAATATGAAGAGCCGCGTCTTAGATCGACAGCAACATCAAAGACCTCACCTTGCATTACACTAACAAGCTTTCCCTGCGGGCAATTAATCTGATAATGAAGGCCACGCAGTGTTCCTTTTGTAGAACGGCTGTAATTGTCCTGGACAAAAAACCAATCACCAACACGGGATCTAAAACAATCCGCCCTGAAGGTTTCCATGAAAAATCCCCGTTCATCTTCAAAGACTTTTGGGGTCATCAAAATAACATCCTTGATTTTTAAAGGCGTATATTCCATATATGCCAGTCTAATCCACAAGTTGTGACAGATATTGTCCGTAGCCGCTTTTCTCCAAAAGTCTGGCTCTTTTTTCCAATTGTGCGGATGTAATCCATCCCTTGCGAAACGCAATTTCTTCGAGGCATGCTATCTTAAGCCCTTGCCGGTCTTCCACCACCTTAATAAAAGTGCCGGCATCCATCAATGCCTCGTGGGTTCCCGTATCCAGCCAGGCAGTCCCGCGATTCAGAATTTCCACTTTCAATGTCCCTTTTGCCAGATACGCGTTGTTGACATCCGTTATCTCCAACTCACCTCTCATGGAAGGCCGGACCTGCTTGGCAATTTCTATAACATCATTATCATAAAAGTATAACCCTGTTACGGCATAATTGGATTTTGGACTTTCCGGTTTTTCCTCTATACCACGCGCGTTCCCAGCGCCATCAAACTCGATAACGCCATAACGTTGCGGATTCCGGACATAATACCCAAAAACCACAGCCCCTTCATTCCGACCACTGATTTTTTGAAGCTTCTGGGATAATCCTTCTCCGTAAAAAATATTGTCACCCAGAACCAGGGTCACGGAATCGTTGCCGATAAAATTTTCCCCGATGAGAAATGCCTGTGCCAGTCCGTCCGGAGACGGTTGAACCCCATATTCGATATCAAGCCCCCATTGCGAACCGTTGCCTAAAAGGTGCTGGAAACGTGATCTGTCCTCAGGGGTTGTAACAACCATGATATCCCTGATGTCGGCCAGCATAAGTGTGGACAAAGGGTAATAAATCATGGGTTTGTCATACACCGGCATCAGTTGTTTGCTTACAGCGTAGGTCAACGGATAAAGACGGGTTCCGGATCCTCCGGCAAGTATAATTCCTTTTCGTGTTTTTCCCATACCTTATTAATTTCCCTGTTCCCCAGTTAGACATACCCTTTTTCATTGAGCAACAGCAGGATCTCCTGAACCGCCTCATCCGGGGTCAAATTGGATGTATCGATTGAAAGCTCCGGTGTTTCCGGTACTTCGTACGGGTCATCCACCCCCGTGAAACCTTTTAAAAGGCCGGCCTTGGCTTTGGCATACATTCCTTTACGGTCTCTTTTCTCGCAAATGGAAATGGGTGTGGCCACATGAATCTCAAAAAATCCACCATGGGCTTCGATGGACTTTCGAATGTCAGATCGGGTTCTTTCGTAAGGTGCAATGGGTGCACAAATGGCGATCCCCCTGTTTTTTGTTATTTCAGAGGCGACAAACCCGATTCGTTTGACGTTGATATCCCGGTGCTCCCGTGAAAAATTCAGTTCAGAGGACAGATTCCGCCTCACGATATCACCGTCAAGGAGCGATACCGGCCTGGATCCCATCTCCATGAATTTTGAGAACAGTACTTTGGCAATTGTTGATTTTCCGGCACCGGACAACCCGGTCAGAAAAACAGTGAAACCCTGTTTTGAAGGTGACGGATATGATCGGTTCAACTCCTCAACCACCTCCGGGAAACTTGCCCAGTCAGGGACTTTTTTCCCTTTACGTACCCGTTCCCGGATATCATCGTTGGAAAAAGAGATGGTTTCCTGGCTTCCGTAAACCTCAGTGGCCAATTTAAACTCGTCTTCAAAGGGCAGATAAACCATTTCCTCAAAAAATACCGGTTCGATTCCCAGTTCTTCGGCTGCCTCCTTGGACAGTTTGGCACTCTGTCCATAATCATAAAAAGATTCACCATTACGCCCCTGGCCCGGACTTGCGTGGTTGTGACCGATGACAAAGTGGGTACACCCGTAGTTTTTGCCGATAATCAGATGAAGCACTGCATCCCTGGGGCCGGCCATCCGCATGGACAGGGGCAGCAGATTCAGCATATAGGTATCCGGAGGATAATGGGCCGCGACCTTCTGGTAACACCGCATTCGGGTATAGTGGTCGAAGTCTCCCGGTCTCGGTATACCGGCAATGGGCAAAAGCAGCAGGTTGGCCTTGGATTTCCTCATGGCTTGAATGGTCATCTCAAACTGAGGCCGGTGTATGGGCTGCCGTGTTTGAAACCCAACAATACGCTTCCATCCCAGTTTAGTATACTTGGCCCTGACCTCTTCCGGTGTCATCCTGATTTGCCTGAAATCGGAATGAATCGGAAGATTCAT
>JAKSBB010000714.1 GCA_022361315.1 Desulfobacterales bacterium | reverse complement strand
TGAGGCCGGACGGGATTATGGCCGCCCATACCCCGGTTATGGACAGACTGATGGCCACAGGTGCAAGAAATCTGAGCGCCCGCACCGTTATGCCTGCACTCACACTGCCCTGCATCACGTCTTTATTTTGCAGTACAACGGCCGATATTCACGGGGTGACTGATAATAAGTGGACCCCCGGACCTGAATTACCCCCCAGCCTTTTTTCCGTAATCAGATCCGAATCCCGAAGAACAGCTTCCCTGTACAACTGGGAAGAATTGAGAGATCTTGCACCGGTGGGGGCACTGGATACGGCCATATTCATTGAGAATTGCAACGACGCGGGAGGAACCGGGGACAGGGTGATCGCACGGATGGCCGCAGATACCATTCGCAGAGAACAGAACGCCTTCACCTTTGTATATCTTGGGCATGTTGATGTGGCAGGGCACCGGCATGGTTACATGTCCGCCGAATACCTTGAAATGATCTCAGCCGCAGATGAAAGTCTCGGACTCATTCTGGAGGCTGCCGGCGAGGATACGATCTCCATCGTGCTTGCGGACCATGGCGGCCACGGAACAGACCACGGTATGGACTGCGACGAAGATATGACCATCCCGGTGATCATGAACGGCCCCGGTATTCCGGCCGGCAGTACCATGGATGGGGAGGTTTCCATACTCGACATCGCCCCGACCATAACGGCGCTTCTCGGCATCAAATCACCGGAGGCATGGCAGGGCCGCCCCGTATCTTTTAAGTAATCTCCGGAAAAAGGAAATCTAAGACCCATGACCCTTGCGGCAATTCTGCTGCTTGTGATCTCCGCGGCAATGCATGCATCGTGGAATTTCATCAGCAAAAAAAACAGTCCCACCGGTGCCTTCCTGCTGGTGGCCAACACATTGGGATGTCTGATATTCCTTCCCTTTGTTTTTCTCTTCTGGGACCGGTTCGGTTTTTTTCCCAAAGAGGCATGGATACTTGTCATGGCCGCCGGTGTGTTCCAGGCGCTGTATTATACATCCCTTGCGGGAGCCTACCGGGCAGGTGATATGTCATTGGCCTATCCGCTGGCAAGATCATCCCCCGTCATCGTAGTGACATTCGTTACATTCATGCTGGGGCAGGGGGGTACCATCAGTTCCCTGTGTGTGTTTGGAATAATACTGGTGGTTGCAGGGTGTTTCATGGTGCCGATGGCAACTTTCCGTGACTTCCGGCTCCGGAACTATCTGTGCCGGACCTGTGCATTTGCGCTTCTTGCAGCTGTTGGGACTGCCGGTTATTCCATTGTGGATGCCGAGGCATTGCGCGCCATCAGAACCACCATGGGGGGGGCGGACAGTATCGTGGTTGTCACGATACTCTATGCCTTTGCGGAGGCCTTGGCCTCCAGCCTGTTCTTATTCCTGTACGTATCTGCCAGGGCCAGCGAGCGGTTTCAACTGGGCCGGGTGATGAAAACGGAACTGCGCATGGCCTTTGTTACAGGGATCGGCATCTATCTTACCTATGCCCTGGTGCTGATATCCATGTCCATGGTTAAAAATGTCAGCTATGTGGTGGGGTTTCGCCAGCTAAGTATTCCCATAGGGGTGTTTCTGGGGGTGGTATTCTTAAAAGAACCGGTGAGCAAGCCTAAAATTTACGGTGTTGCCACCCTTGTGACCGGCCTTCTCCTTATCGCAACCGGTTAAGCGATACACCGCCGCTCGACCCAAATAAATGACCGCTTTCTTTGCCCTTGACCGGCCGTATTCTAGTATGATAGTTCATTTTTAAATGTCCCATCAAAAAATGTTGTCTCCCGTACTTTGTCGTCTGGATATAGATTGACCAAAAATCCTTTTCGCCCATGAAATGTTATTGTGCTCTTTTGGGCGAAAACAGCAAGATTTCAGGGGGTAGAAATGAAAAATTTCACTGTGATCTCGATCTGCATATTGCTATTCGTCGGATGCAACGCCTCTAAACAACTTTCAACTCCTGTTTCCACTGAAATACCTGAATCAACCATAACACTGCCGGCACAGAAGGCTCTGGCCGGTGATAAGAACGCTCAATACCAAATGGCGGTGGGGCTTATCATTAAAAGCAAAGGCAATCGATGTAACGAGGCTTTTCATTGGTGCGCGTTGTCAGCGGCTCAAGGACATAAAAAGGCTCAGGACCTGCTCGTACAGATACATGACAATGGCTGTACGACTCTACTTGATATAGCGAATAAAAGCATCGCTTTGCATTGAGAATCTCGCGTTCCTGATTATCAAGGGCAAAAAGCAGCAGGGGCGTTGCGTATTAAGTGCCGATAACTTTATAGGGTTCTGATTCCCACTTGAGGATCTGGGCCTGCATCTCTTCGTCCAGTTCTTCAAAGTTTCGGGCTTTTCTGGTTTTCTGTACAAATTTTTCCCACCAGTGGATCAACTCCACTGAACTCATATGCTCCCGTGCTCTCATCAGGGCTGTGGTTTTGATACGATATACCCGTTTCTGTAGTTCTGTATGCATGTTACCATCCTTTCGGGCGTCCTCAACCAGTTCGTATTCAACACCGAGGTTATGGACCGCCATGCGAATGACTTCGGTTTGATTAACCTTCAGGCGTGCCGTAAGAGAGGTCAGGGTTTTTATGGTGGTGGGATCGAGCCGGAAAGATTTCGTGGACAATTGCTGGTCAGGCGCTTTCTTCGGTCTTCCCAGCGCTTTTCCCTCACTCGGCTCCCTGATGCCCCCCCAGTTGCGGGGGAGCCATTCCTTTGCACCGTCCCGGGCGTTTCCACCGGAAGCTTTCCATTGATTACCCGATTCATCCACGGCAATACAGCCGGGTGGCCATTTACATGCATCTTTCAGCTCATTCATCCACCCCTGGTATTGGTTCATGTGAAAGACGAATATGCCTCTGGGAGTGAATTCTTTGTTTGTCTCCCTTAATTTTTTGATGGTTTTGAGATAGTCCACGTCTGATCTCCTTTTTGCTTGATAATTGTATATACTCAAATCAAAATATTATTGTCAATACAATAATCAAGTTTTGTTGTGATAGAATCATGAGATCGTCTCAGGGAAAGGTGCCGTGGTTTAGAGGCATCGGTCCACAAATAAAAAAATCCCGGGCAGTCTTGCCAGACCGCCCGGGATTTTTTTATTGATTCAACGGGTATAAATGAATTCTGTAATTTGTTTAGTCCCATTCAGGTTTCAGAATACGTACCATCTCATCCACATCCAGGACCAGGGTGGTGTTTCCGTTGATTACGGCAGAGCCGGTAACGGCACGGCCGGAGAGGGTGCTGTCGTCCACTTCCAGAGCGACGGCCACGGTGTCCACGGGCGGGGTGACCATGAGGCCGATTTCCTTATCCCCGGTTTTGAGGACCAGGACTTCCTGGTCAGCCTTTTCAGGCAGGGGGCCCACATCAGCCACCTGGTTCGGGGTAAACAGGGGCAAAGAGCCGCCGCGGTACTGGATGACCCTGGTGTTGCCGATTTCTTCGATGTCTGCGGTGCGGATGCGTTCGATGCGGGCCACCCGGTCCTGGGGGGCGCAGAGATGTTCGGTGTCACCGTTTTTAAAGAGGATCAGTTCGGTGGTATCCCCGGCCTCTGTTTCGGCGATTTCCCTGTCCAGCGCTTTGGTTTCGTCGGAGGTGGCCAGTTCGGCCATGGCGGCCAGATTGGAGATGTCCAGGATCAGGGCGACTTTACCGTCCCCCATGATGGTGGCGCCGGCATAGGCATCGCAGCCCTTCATATGGCGGCCCATGGGTTTGACCACGATTTCCTCGGCATCCAGAAAACGGTCCACCACCAGGCCGTATTTATATGCACCGGCAGAGACCACGGCAATGTTGGTGGCGCTGCCTTTGCTTTGCCTTCTGTCTGCGGCCAACCGGGCCTGCCAGTCATCCTTATCTTCCGGGCTGGTATTTTCCGTTTTTCCCAGCAATTGTCTGGACCGCCGGTCTGCAATATTTTTCCGGCGCTCGGGATGCACGTCTCCGGTGGTTTCATCCACATAGCTGCGCTCAATATCCAGAAGGCCTGCCAGATCCAGGAGGGGGAGAAGGGCGCCACGGAGGCGGACCACAGCGGCATCTCCGACCTTTTCGATTTTGTCTTTTACCTGGGCGGCCGGGATGCGGATCAATTCGTTGAGATTCACCTGGGGCAGGGCGTAGCGTTCGTCCCCAACGGCAGCGATCTGACTGGGAATAATGGCCAGGGTCAGGGGAAGCTTAATCTGAATCCGGGTACCGCTTCCGGGAACGGCAGAGATATCCAGGGTGCCCCCTAAAGATTCTATACCCGAGGCGATGGTGGCGTCCGGGTCTTCATCAGCCCCCTCTTTTGCCGGGCAGATACTCCGGAATAACAGCTCCATCTTCTGTCGGTCGGTGAGCGCGCCTGTCTCTTCCTCTGTGGCCAGGCCTCCGGACAATGCCCAGGTCACCACATCTTCCGGATCAAGTCCCCGGCCGTCGTCGGTAAGGGTAATACTGACCTGGCCGGCGTCATGTTCCGCCGTAACGGCGATAAGCCCGGTGTGGTCTTTTCCCTGCTGTTGCCGGGCTTCGGGTGCTTCCAGGCCCAGATCCACCAGATGGCGGAGGACGCCTTCCAGGGGAGCCTGGAGGGCTTCGAGAATGGTTTTATCCAGTTCCACTTCGTTACCCCGGATGGAGAGATCCAGGGATTTCCCGTCTGTCTCCGCCCAACCGCGGGTGAGATCGGAGAACCCGTTCATGATGGTGTCGATGGGCTGCATCCGGGTGTGCATGATCGCCTCCTGAAGATCCGAGGTGATCAGGTCGATGCGCTGGCTGGACAGGGCGATGCCCTTCATGTCCTCGGCTTTTACGCTCTGTAAAAGCTGGTTCCGGCTGAGCACAAGCTCTCCAGCAAGGTTCATCAAGGTATCCAGCAGCTTCAGGTTTACCCGAAGTGCGGCGTCTGCAATGGTATCGTCCCTTTGTCCGGTGCGCGAATCTGTCATGGTTTGGTCTCCGAAAGAAAGTGGGACCGGGCCGGCACCATCCGAAAAGATGGTGTCGGGCCGGGCCGAATAATTTTTAGTTTAATCTGAAATTATTTACCATACCATTGAGGTTGTCGGCAAGTGCGGATAGTTGAGTGGCGCTCTGGTTGACCTCAAGACTGCCGGTGTTTATTTCATGGGATGCCTGGCTCACCTGATGGATATCCTCGGTGACTTCACCGGCAACACCGGAGGTCTGGTTCACGTTGATATTCACCTCTTCCAGCCCGGCCGCCGCCTGGCTGACATTGGAGGAAATCTCCTGGGTGGTGGCAGACTGCTCTTCAATGGCCGTGGCCACGGTGGTGACAACGGTGTCAATGTCGTTGATCACCTCCACAATGGACTGGATGGCGGTAACGGATTCTTCTGTGGTTTTCTGGACATCACCGATCCGGGTGCCGATTTCATCGGTGGCACGGGCGGTCTGATGTGCCAGCTCCTTTATTTCTCCTGCCACAACTGCGAAACCTTTGCCGGCTTCGCCTGCCCGGGCGGCTTCTATCGTGGCATTCAGGGCCAGAAGGTTGGTCTGTTCGGAAATATCGGAAATGGTGTCGGTGACCTTGGATATTTCCTGGGCAGCCTGTCCCAGGGCATTCACCTTAGCGGAAACTTCAGAGGCCCGCTGTACGGCTTTTGCCGTGGTGTCACTGCCCGTGGTGGTATTACTCGCGATTTCATTGATGGTGGCGGTCATCTCTTCGGCTGCGGTGACGATCATCTGGATATTGGCCGTGGTCTGTTGGGTAGCGGCGGCAACGCTGCCCATATTGGTGGCCATCTCTTCGGCTGCCGCAGATACGCTGTTGGACTTCATGGAGGTCTGTTCCGCATTGGTGGCCATTTGCTGGGAAACGGCGGACAGCTGGGTGGATGAAGAGGTCAGGGTCTGAACACCGCCGGTGATATTGGTCAGCATCCCGGACAGGTTTTCGGTCATCTTCTTCATGTTGCCGTATACTCCGGTGATGGCCCGGCCGTCTCCGTTGAAACGTATGGTGAGATCACCGTCTGCTATGCGGTTGGCAATTTCGGCGATTTCAGCAGGGTCTCCGCCGAGCTGGGCCATAATCCCGCGGACGAACCAGAGAACGCCGCCGACGGTGAGCAGGAGGAACACCAGGCCCAGGGCCATGATGATATTGCGAATGGTATGAACAGGGGCCAGGAATTCCGCCTCATTCTGGGTGACGGCAATGCTCCAGCCGGTGGCCGTTACCGGGGCGAACCCGGCGATCTTGTCCACGCCTTTGAAGACGTAGCCGGCCACACCGGATTGGCTCCCCATCATCTGGGTGGTGATGTCTTGCATACCATTCAGGGTTTTCAGGTCCAGTTCAAGGATAAATTCCGCTTTGGGATGAGAGATAATAATACCGTCCCTGTTGACCATAAAAGGGTATCCCGTGGTGCCTATTTTGACCTGGGTGATTTTTTGGCTCAGGTTCTCCAGTTTAATTACCGAGGCGAAAATACCTGCAAAGGCCCCGGTTTCGGTTTTCAAAGGCACCGCCGCCACAACGATGGGTTTGCCGGAGGCTTTGGAAATGACGGGGCTACCGATGCCGGTTTTCCCTTTTCCGGCGGCTTTGAAATAATCCCTGTCCGCCACGCTCAACCCTTTTTCCCGGAATTTGCCGCCGTGGCTGTCCGCAATGGCCAGTCCGTTTTTATCGGTGACAAAGAACAGATCATAGCTGCTGCCGATTTCTTTGAATGATTTACCCAGAAAGCTGTCCAGAGCGGAAAGTGCGTCGCCGGACCCTGAGATTTCATTTTCAAAAACACTGCGGGCACCCTGGACCACCAGAGGGGCCACTGCCATTTCACGGGCCAGACGGATTTCCTGTTCAATCATGGTATCAGCCATGACGGCAAGGTCTTTGGCCACCTGGTGGGACTGCCCCTTGGCCAGGTCTGTCAATGCCTTGGAGGCAATGTTAACCGAGAGAATGCCAACAACGGCCAGGGGAATGACTGATGCAAGCATACCGCCGACGATGAGTTTGAATTTAAGGGTTCTTTTTTTCATAGGTGTCTCCTTTTCTGTCAGGATGCCTGGGCATTATTCATGGCAAAGTGTTTCAGGCCGATCTGGTTGATCACAAGAATCACATCCATGGGGTCCCGCTCCTGGTAACTGACATAACTTGGCGTCAATTGAAGGCTTTTTGAGAACAGGTGTTTATCCGCTTCGGGCAGAATCAGAATCAGTTTTTTATCTTCAAGCAGTGCGCTGAGGGCCGATAGTTTTTCCAGGCTCTCGGTGTCCGGTATGAAGGCGAGTACGATGGTGAAACGGTTCATGGGGCGTTTCAGATGTTGGTTCAGGGTGTCAACATTGCCGGTGTGGGTGGTGTGAACATGGGGTAATCCGGTGTGGATCATTTGCGCCAGTTCTTCTGCCCGGGGGCATGGAGGGGTCGCGTATAAAAGTAGTTTCATATCGCCGCCTTTGTGTGGGTTAAAACGATTCGGGTTGCAATCGGGTTGCAAATTTATATGAGCAGAATTTGTGCCAACACAAGTGCGGTTCGGAGAACGCTTTTTATTTCAGTGGGTTGTCGCTTTTGGGCAGATCCGGGAATACGAATTTACAGGCAGGATTCCCAATTATAGGAACGGATCATTTCCTGTTTTTAGGAATAGGAACGGTCGTTCCGCCTCAGGATGCGGAGAATCCCGAAAGATTGTGCTTGCTTAAAAGTCCGTACAACCGTGACTGGGAAATTCCGGAGATCCGGCAGGCCTCCTTCCGGTCGCCGGCTGCCCGGTTGAGCAGCTCTTTGAGATAGTTCTTTTCCGCCCGGTTCCTGAAATCTGCCAGGGGCGGAAGGTCTCCGTCAGGAAAGAGGGTGGTGGCTGCGGCCTGGCCGGCAGGAAGCACCTGGGCGTCAAAGTCCAGCCGGGCCATTCTGAAATCCGCCGGCAGATGTTTGGGAAAGATGGTGGGGTCTGCACCGGCAGAGGCAAGGACATATTCCAGCAGGTTGACGAGCTCCCGGACATTGCCCGGCCAGGGATGGACGGCCAGGATATCCAGAAAATCCGAGGATACGGCTTTATGCTCCATCTGGTAGCGGTTGCAGAGTTCGTGGATTTTATGGATGGCGATCTCTTCAATATCGCTGCCCCGGTCCCGGAGGGGAGGCAGTTTGATCTCCATGGCTCTGATTCGGTAGAGGAAGTCCTTGCGAAACCGGTTGCCGGCAACCATTTCATCCAGATCCAGATGGGTGGCGGCCACCAGGCGGATGTTGACGGGCACTTCCCTGGCGCCGCCAATGGGGCGGACGATTCGCTCCTGAAGGGTTCTCAGCAGGGATTTCTGGGCCGGCAGGGGCAGGTCCCCCACCTCGTCAAGCATGAGGGTGCCGTTGTTGGCCTGGACAATAAGGCCTTCCTGGCGCTGTCCCGCACCGGTAAAGGCGCCTTTTTCGTGGCCGAACAGGGTGCTCTCCACAAGGGTTTCCGGCAGTGCGCCGCAATCCACGGCGATAAAGGGGTGGCCGGATCGCCGGCTGTTTTCGTGAATCGCCCGGGCGAACAGCTCCTTGCCGGTGCCGGTTTCGCCGGTGATCAGAACGCTGACATCTGTGGTGGCAGCCTTGGCCACTTCCTCCAGGCATTTGCGCAGGGACGGGCAGTCGCCGAGAATATGGGGGCGGATCAGGGATACCGGCCGGGCACTGGCCTGTTTTTCCTTTCTGTATTCCAGGGCACGGGTGATGGGCAGGGTGACTTCGTTCAGGAGAAAGGGTTTCTGGACGTAGTCCCATGCCCCGTATTTGAATGCCAGCTCTGCTCCCCTGGCGTCTCCGGTGCCTGTGATAATGATGACCTCCGGCGGCTCCGGTACATCCAGAAGTTCGGGGAGGAGGTCCAGCCCGTTCCCATCGGGGAGTTCCAGGTCAAGGAGCACCAGATCCCAGGCCCGGCTCTGGAAGACCGCTTTTCCCTTGGCAATGGTTTGGGCGGCTTCATGGGCATGGCCCATCTCTTCCATCAGACCGGTGAGAACAAGGCAGATTTTCGGGTCGTCGTCAATAATCAATACGTCGGTCATGGGGTGTCCTTCAGGTGCCTGTCATGGCGGTGTGTATGGTTGTGGCCAGTTCGTTGGCAATCATGGGTTTCATTACCATCGCGGAAATACCGTTTTTCTGCAGGATGTCCGCATCAAGGCTTTCACTGAATCCGGTGCAGAGCACCACCGGTACATCCGTTCGAATGGATTTTATCCGGCCCGCAAGTGTCAGTCCGTCCATTCCGGGCATGGCCAGGTCGGTGAGCACCAGATCAAAGGTCTCCGGCGCCTTCTGAAACGCCCTCAGTGCCTGGGTCCCGGTTTCAAATGCCACCACCCCGTAGCCGAGGTTTTTAAGAATCAGGGTGGTCCATCGGATAATCTGTGCTTCGTCATCCACCAGCAGGATTTTCCCCTTTCCCGTCAACAGGGGAAGGGCATCGCCCTCGGGTTTGGCAGTGGTTTCATCTTCCAGTACGGGGAGAAGTATCCGGAACGCCGTCCCTTGACCGGGGTTGCTCTGAACCGTAATCAGACCTTTCATTTCCCGAATGATACCGTAAACCATGGACAACCCCATCCCCGTACCCTCTTCTCTGGGTTTGGTGGTGAAAAAGGGTTCAAACACCTTGGCCTGGATATCTTTGGGGATGCCTTTGCCGGTATCCCGTACCACCAGCTTCAAATACGGTCCGGGCTGCAGCTCCGGTACATCCTCATCTGTCGGGATACGGACAGCTGACATGGATACGTCAAGGAGTCCGCCATCTTCTTTCATGGCATGGGCTGCATTGGTAAACAGGTTCATCAGTACCTGGTGCATCTGGGTGGGGTCGGCATGGATAACCGCCTCAAGGGCAGACAGGTCCTTGCGGATGTCTATGTTCGGCGGCAGGGATGCCCTCAGGAATTTCAGGCTCTCCTTAATGAGGAGTCCCACCTGGATATTGGATTTCTGGACATCTGCCTTGCGGCTGAAGGTCAGTATATGTTTGACCAGTTCCCTGGCCCTGAGTCCCCCGGCAAGCACCTGATCCAGTTTCTCACAGGTGTCCGGGTTATCCTTTGCCCGCAGTTTGGCAAGTTCGGTGAATCCCATCATGGCCGAGAGGATGTTGTTGAAGTCGTGGGCGATGCCGCCGGCCAGGGTGCCCAGGGCTTCTAATTTCTGAACCTGCTGGATGCGGCTTTCCAGTTGCTTTCGCTGGGTGATATCCTGAAAGGTTCCCCTGAGCAGATAATGGCAGCCGCCGGATCTGGGTTCGGGGTTGCATATGGCGTGAATCCACCGGGTCCGGCCGGAGGGCAAATCAAGCTTCAATTCAAGTTCAAAGGGTTTGCCCTGTTCTCTGGCGTCTGTCATGGCGGTGGTGAATAGATTTCGCCATCTGTCTTCCATGACGGTTTTTAAGTCACCGGTGCGGCCCGGGCCGTCCTGGGGATCCCGCTCAAATATGCGGTATACCTCTTCAGACCATGTATAGTGACGGGTTTCCGTATCAAATGCCCAGCTGCCGATGCCGGCAATCTGCTGGGCCAGGCAAAGATCGGTGTTTGCCTCCCTGAGCCGTTTTTCCAGGGCCTTTCGTTGGGTGATATCCCTTGTGATGCCGATGATCCGGTCTGGTGTACCTTCGGGAGACCTTAAAAAACGGGCAGTGACTTCGGCCCAGACCGTTTCTCCACGGCGGTCCGTAAGTTCCACTTCAATGGCCCGGTGCCGGTCCGGGTCCGTTTCATCGTTTGTATCACGCCCGAGCTCTTCGGTGATGATCCGGTACACCTTTTTCATGGAGGTGTCACTCATATGCTGCCCCATTTTCATGTCCAGAAATTCTTCCGGAGAATACCCCAGCAATTGTTTCATGGCGGGGCTCACATAGGAAAATTTGAAGCCGGCGATATCCAGTATCCAGATCACATCCGTGGCATTATCCGCAAGTATTCTGTACCTGGCCTCACTCTCCCTCAGACGGGCTTCGGCACGGCTTTTTTTGATGATGGTCCACATTCCGTCCATCATCAACTGGAGCTGCCGGGTGTCGGAATCATCGTAATCTGATGCTTTGTTGCCCACACCGGC
>JAKSBB010000039.1 GCA_022361315.1 Desulfobacterales bacterium | reverse complement strand
CGGACGGCATCCAGGCCACACCGGATGCCAGGCTCCAGTATAAAAACGACAGAGACTATTTTAAAGCGGTTATATCACTGCCCGGTGACCGGGTCTTTCTGTCAAAAATAGATTACAACAAGGATTTCGGCCGGATTACACGGCCTGAAATCCGCACCCTGAGGGTGGCGCTGCCCGTGTACGACGGCAGCCGGATATTCGGCATGATCGTCATCAATGTGGATATCGGACCTGAACTGGATCGGCTGGGACAGATGCCTTCCCAATCCTTTTACCTGTTTAATCCGGCAGGGCAGTTCCTCATCCATCCTGACCCTGCGGTGGGGTTTGGGTTCGAATCCGGCAGCCTCCGTACCATGGCAAAAGAGCCGGATACCCGGTCCATTAACCCGGCCCGGGCAGGTGATTCCCGGGTGTGGGTGGACGGGACGGTGGTGAAGGCCTTCCGCCGGATCGAGCTGGCGGCACCGCAAATGGCCCAGGGCCATTGTCTGCTGTATATGCTGGCTGTGACACCCAAAGACCTGGTACTGAATACGGTATCCCGGAATCAGCGTCACAGTATTTATCTGACCCTGGTGCTGATTCTCCTGAGCGCCGTCCTGATTCTCTTCTTTTCCCGGTATATGACCCGTCCCCTCTACCGGATGACCCGGGACGCCGCAATGTTCCGGTCCGGTGACAATCCCCGCAACAATCGTGTGAACATCATGCCCCGGCAGGGGGATGAAATCCGGGTGCTCGGCCGGGCATTCTCCACCATGACCCGGCGTATCGACCGGTTCATAGCGGAGCTGGAAGCCAGGGAAAACCGTTTGCAGAGTATTATGAATACGGCGGTTGAAGGGCTGATCATCACGGACCGAAAGGGGAACATAAACGATGTGAATCCGGCTGCGGAATCCCTGTTCGGATATGACAGGGATGAACTGATCGGCGCGAACGTTTCCATGCTGATGCCCCAGCCCCATGAGCGCAACCATACGGATTATATGGAGCGATATATTGAAACCGGCAGGGCAGCCATCATCGGAAAGGGACGGGCCGAGACCGGCAGGAGAAAAGACGGCAGTCTGGTGCCGGTGTTTCTTTCCATCAGTGAATTCAGGGTGGGTGATGCCTTATACTTCACCGGATTTATCCGGGATATCACCGACGAAGTCCGTGCAAATAAGGCATTGGAACAGGCAAAAGAGGATCTGGAAAAGCGGGTTGAGGAGCGCACCGGCCAGTTATCACTGCTGAATTCGGCACTCCGGTTGAAAATAGGGGAACTGCGGTCTACGACGGAGCGGCTGCGGCTGTTTGAGCAGATCTTCACCCAGTCGGATGAAGCCATTGTCATTACGGATGAAAACGAACGGATTATCGATGTGAACGACGCCTATGTCAGGGCCAGCGGCTACGGCCGCAGGGTGCTCATCGGCAATACGCCGAGAATCGGGAAATCCGATACCCACGACAATTCCTTTTATAAAGGCATGTGGGACACCATCCGGACCCAGGGCAGCTGGAAGGGAGAAGTCTGGGACCGCCGCAGTTCCGGAGAGGTCTTTCCGAAACTTTTGTCCATATCGGCGGTTTCCGACGGGGCGGGGAAGATCACCAACTATGTGGGGATATTTTCTGATATTTCAAAACTTAAGGCCACGGAGGAAAAGCTTAAAAACCTGGCTTACTACGATCCCCTGACCGGCCTGCCCAACCGGGAATTATTCCGGGTATTGCTTCAGAAGGAAATTGACCAGGTGAAACGGAACAACACCCTGATGGCCGTGATGTACCTGGATCTGGACCGCTTTAAGTATGTGACCGACACCTATGGCCACTCCATGGGAGACCGGCTGCTGCGGCGGGTGGCAAACCGCCTCCAGGGCTGTCTGCGG
>JAKSBB010000319.1 GCA_022361315.1 Desulfobacterales bacterium | reverse complement strand
GCTGATGGATTAATTTTAACCAGTGATAAAGGTGCAACCCTCGGTATACAGGACTTTGAGGTCCAGGATAATGCCGGGGTTCAATTGGATAATTTTACCAACTTTGACAGCAACGACACCATTACATTTACTATTACAACAGACGGGGTACCTACAACAACTACTGATATTTCCATCAACATGAGTGGCGTTAATGATGCAGCAAACCAGGATGAGATGTCAGAAGCATTTTATTCTGCGCTGAGCGGCGCGCTGGATGAAGATACTTTCTCGGTTGAGTTGGATTCTGCCAATGATGCCGTTCTCATCCGGACTTTGGACGGCTCCAACATTACAATGGAAAATGGTGATGGAGATACAGGTGATGACGCCACAATTAATCTTACCGCGTTGAACGGTACAACCACTTCCGGCGTGGGTAATACCAGTTTCGAGTTTGTTGCAGCAGCCAACGATCAGGAAACTTTCAATGCAGATACAGATGATACGGATTCCATCGGGTTTAGTGTCACATCACTGACCACAACTTCCATGGCCGGCACCACCGCTTATGTTACAGAGAGTTCGTTTACTGGTGCCGGGGCCACCACGGCGGCGGCAATCATGTCCACTGTGACAGTCCTTATGGATGATGGTATTTCCATGGTATCTGATTCCAAAACCAGTCTCGGCCTGTTTGGTTCAGCCGGTTCAGCAACAACAGGCAGTTCGATTATAACTTTGGGTGGAGAAGGCGGATTTGGAAGTTTTACTGCCGGAGAGACCATCTCGTTTGACGTGGACGGCACAGCCGTGAACTATACGGTGTCTACGGACGCCGGCGGGACGACAGAGTCAGCCTTGGCCAATCAGCTCTATACTGAGTTAGATGCCGTGCTTGCCGCAACGGATTATTCCCTTATTCAGAACGGTAAATCTGTTTCCATTATTAAAACCACCTCTTCTGAAGCCCCTATAGAAATTACTAATTTTACGGAATCCGGTTCTAATGACGCGATACTTGCTGTCAATACCGGTGCGGGTGAGGGCACCAATGACCCCGTGAACGGGCTACTGGACGCCGGAAGTACATACAGGAATTTTACCACCTCGACCCTGTACGATGATGAAGCGACCATATATTGGGAAAAACTGGACAGCGAGGGACTTCATACCGGTGAATACGGAACGGTCACCGTTGAGGATGAGGGCACAGTCAATATCGTCGAAGACGGTGCTGCAAGCTTGTCATTCAATATCGGTGCCGGAGAACTGGTGGCCGGTAATACACTGTCCATAAATACCGATGAAAACGGAGAACCCGATCCTCTGGATTTCACCATCAGTAAGCAGGCAAACAGTGTGAATGATATTTATACGTTTACCGTTACCACCGGTGGAACGGTCGGTCATTTAGATGACAATGGGGAGAGCACCCTGACAATACAGTGGCAGAACTCTGTTTCATCCGGCAGTTTTGTCATTGAAGGGAACGATCCCCCTTATACGCCGGAGGCTGCTGTATCCGTATCGGTCGACGGTATGACTTTGAATTTTTATGACGGCACCCTGATTGACGGCGATGTATTCACCATCACCACCAATGAATCTGGAACGCCGACCGCTACCAATGAGGACGGACTGGCTACTGGTGAAACAATGTCAGACTGGCATTGGACATTAGATTCGTTCACAGAACAATTCAATCGTCAGGCCGGAGGGATAACTGCTACGGTCAATACGGTATCGCCGCCGTCAACGTAGAGTTTATGGAGCAGATCCTGGGGTTATTCGCGGCGGCCG
>JAKSBB010000333.1 GCA_022361315.1 Desulfobacterales bacterium | reverse complement strand
CCGAAGCTGGCCCAGCTCTGGTGGCAGAACATCGGTGAAGCGGTTTCCGGCGAAGTCACCGTATCCCGCGCCATGGACAACCTGGCCAAAGAGCAGGATAAAATCCTGGCCCGTATCGAACGTGCCGGTATCCAGGGCGACAAAGGTCCCAAGCTGAACAAAAAGGTGGATCCTGAAAAATGGCTGAACAAACCCGGATCACCCAAGGCCAAACTGGCCAATGAAAAACCCCAGGGCATGACCGTGGATTACGACGAGCTGATCAAAAAGTGGCAGAAGTAGTAATCCCCTGGCGTTTTTTCCATAAGTAAGATAAAGGCAAAGGGGTATTTCCGTTACGGAGATACCCCTTTGTCGATTTTATTTCCCTTATAAATTAAGGAGCGCCCGATGTTAGACCGTTTGAAACGCAGCCTGAAATTTAAATTATTATCCGTTCTCGCTCTCATTCTCGCGCTCTCATTTACCATTATTTCCCTCTCGATTTTCAGTGTCCAGACCACAATTCTCTCCACCATGGCAGGACAAGTGAACGACAGGCTTGCCCAGACCGCCACCCAGGCCGGAGCAAAATTTTTAGCACTGGAGGCATCCACGGCAGACTCCCTGAACCGTATGACGGAAGATGCCGTATCCAATCTGTCTGCCAAAACCGCCGCCGCCCTTTCCCGGGAAGAAGAGACCATCAAGTCCGGCCTGGAAAGCATGGTCAAGGCCAATGCCGAGGTCATGAGCGGCCTGCTGAAAAAGATCACCCTGAACTTCATTGTTGAAAAGAACTACACCGAACTTAGAAAATACAGCCGTCTGGCCTCGGGGTCGGACGAAGTGGTCTACGTGATGTATCTGGAAGCCGATGGCACCCCCATGCCCGGTTATATAGATGACGTGGATGACCGCATCTTTGAATATATGGAAAAACGGCCCACCGAAGATGAATTTCTCGTGGTGCTGGAAGAGTCCAGGAAAGACAGCCGGGTCCTGGTCCATGAGCAGAAAATAGAATACTTTGGCGAGGCCCAGGGCAGCATTGTGGTCTGTCTTGCCAAGGACAGGGTCAACGACCAGCTCAAAGCCCTGACGGAACGGTTTATTGCCGTTCGGACCGCCAACAGCGAAGAGATTACCAATACGCTGGGCACAGAGTCCGGCAAGGTGCTGACAGCCATCCAGCAGGGATTACAGACCGTGGTTGCCGAAAATAAAGCAACCATAGACGATACTGCTGATCTGCTTCAGTCCTCCAGATCCGAAGCAGCCAATAAAACCGCACGGCTCATCCTGGCCACGGGGCTGGCCTGCTGTGCCGGCACCCTGATTCTGATCGGCTTCTTTCTCTCCCGCATGTTTATTAAACCCGTCACCCGGATCTCGGAAGGCTTGAAAGATATTGCCCAGGGCGAAGGTGATCTCACCAAACGCCTTGAGGTCACCAGTGCGGATGAGGTCGGGGAACTGGGCACCTGGTTCAATACCTTCATCACCCGGATTCACGATATCATTTCCGACCTTGCCGGCAGTGCCGTGCGGCTCGACCAGAGTGCCGATATCCTTACCGGTCTCTCCGGAGAGATGACGGATGCGGCCGGGCATGCCAACCAGAAAACCGTTCGGGTCGCTGAAAAGGCATCCGGTATTGCCGACTCCATGAACACCGTGGCAGGCACCATGGAAGAGTCTGCGGCCAATATCACCATGGTGGCGGCATCTGCAGAGGAAATGACCGCCACCATCCAGGAGATATCCGGAAATACCGGCCGTGCGAGATCCGTGACGGATGAGGCGGTTACCAATGTACGGAATGCTTCCGGTCAGATCGAAGCTCTGGAAAAGGCGGCCAGTGAAATCGAAGCCGTGGTGGAGAGTATTGCCGATATTTCAGCCCAGGTAAACCTGCTCTCCCTGAACGCCACCATTGAGGCGGCCAGGGCAGGCGAGGCCGGCAAAGGATTTGCCGTTGTGGCCAACGAGATCAAGGATCTTGCCGGCCAGACCGACGCGGCCACCAGTGAAATCAAGGAAAAAGTTGCGGGCATCCAGACCAGCGCCGCCGGCACCATCGGCCAAATCAAGTCCATCAGTGATGTGGTGGGAGATGTGGACGGTATCGTCTCCACCATATCTGCAGCTGTAGAAGAACAATCCGCCACCACCCGGGAAATTGCCGCCAGTGTGGGTCAGGTTTCCGAGGCCATCGGCCAGGTCAACGATATCATCAGCCAGAGCAGTACGGATATTGCGGAAATCTCAGGGGACATCAGTCAGCTCGGAGATACTTCTGAAACCATCTCGGACAAGAGTACCGGCGTGCAGCAGAGTGCCGGGGAGCTATCGGAATTGTCCCAGCAGCAGAACCAGGTGGTGGGTAAATTTAAAATTTCATCTTAACCCTAATCGAAAGTTTATTCATGGCACAGACGTATATACCGGCAGACAGACAGACCCGAATTCGAAAAATCATTGAGGAAACAGGCGTGGTCAAAGTGGTTGACCTGAGCCGGAAGTTCAACGTCACCGAACTGACCATCCGCCGGGATCTCGACGTTCTGGAAAAACAGGGTGTCCTGGACAGAACCCACGGCGGGGCCATCCTTCGCCACCGGATGAAAACCGAACCCCTGTATACGGAAAAAGATCAGGTCCACCGCAGGGAGAAAGAGTTGATCGGCCAAGCCGTCAACCGCGTGGTCGAGTCCGGGGATACCCTGCTGATCAATACCGGTTCCACCACGAGCCAGGTGCTGCGCCATCTGTCCGGGAAACAGCTGCGGGTGATCACCAGCAATGCCAATGCCCTGCTTGAGGTCTCCGATCCCAATATCGAACTGATTCTCACCGGCGGTATTTTCAGGCGGGAATCCAACTCCATGGTGGGATTCTTTGCCCATTCCGTTCTGGATCAGGTGGCCGGTTCCAAAGCCATCATCGGTGTGGACGGCCTGAGCATCAAGTTCGGTCTGACCACACCCATCCAGCAGGAGGCAGAGGTGACCCGCCTCATGATCGAACGGACCCAGGGGCCCGTGGTGGTGGTCACGGATCACAGCAAGATCGGGGTGGTGTCCAACTTCGTCACGGCACCCATAAAAAAGATCGATGTGCTGGTTACCGATGCCGGTATCAAGCCGGACTTTAAAAAGATGCTGGAGGATCTGGGCATAAAGGTGATCATTGCCAGGGAATAAAAAACCATTGAGAAGACACATTTATTTGTACAGCCACCCCGCTGTTCCATTGGAGGACAGCGGGGTGTTTTATTTTCCCACGCCCTTGACTTTTGAATCAAATTCATTTTATTTCACTATAGTGAAATATTAGTCACCCATATCCAAAGGAGACCTGATGATTCCTGCACTTGTGTTTTACCTTGTCTTCCCGGCGGTCATTATCTGGGCCTGTATACGCTATCCCTTGCTGGATAAGATCGGGATGATCATCCTCTGCTACGCCACGGGCCTGATCCTCGGTAACTCAGGGATATTGCCCGCGGGAATTTCCGACATTCAGGAACAGATCTGCGAGGCCACCGTCGCACTTTCCCTGCCCCTGCTGCTGTTCTCCCTGGATCTGAGGCAATGGGTCCACCTGGCGGGTAAAACCATTCTCTCCATGGGCCTGGCAACCCTCTCCATCATCCTGGTCTCCGCCACAGGCCTGCTCTTTCTTTCCGGTGCGGACAACTGGAAACTGATGGGGATGGCCGTGGGGGTTTACACGGGGGGCACCCCGAACCTGGCCGCCATTAAAACGGCACTGGATGTGGATCCGGAACGATTCCTCACCTTCCACACCTACGACATCTTCATCAGCCTGCTGTGCGTGATCTTTTTTATTACGATTG
>JAKSBB010000456.1 GCA_022361315.1 Desulfobacterales bacterium | reverse complement strand
GAACCGGAGACCGGGGAGCCGTTGTTACAGATTACCATTCCGGTATTCAGGTTCCGCACCGGGAAGATACACGGATATCTCGTCGGTATTCTCCGTCTCAAACCGATCTGGGATCTGTTGTCGCGTATTTCTCTGGCCAGGGATTACGACGTCTTTATTCTGGATGACAGGAACCGGGTGGTGGCCCATTCAAATCCCTCGGTGGTCCTCCGGGGAACCGTGTTTACACCACCGGGAAAAACATTCGCAGGGGGAATTTCCCACAAACGGGCGGTGATTTCAGGTGATTTTATGACCATCGGTACCCAGACCTTCACCGTGATGGTGGAGCATGCGCAAAAAGGGGCCTTTGCCGTTTCCATCCGAACCATTATCCTGAACGCCCTCCTGGTTGCGCTGGTGCTGGCGATGGCCCTGGTATTGTTCCGGATGCTGTCAGTTCAACTGGTCCGTCCCGTGGCACATCTTGCCGAGGTGGCGCGGGCCATCGAGAAGGGGGATCTCTCACGGCGCGCGGAGTTGCGACGCAGTGATGAGATCGGAATGCTGACCGCCGCCTTTAACCGGATGACGGATCGCATCAGCCGGTTCGTATCGGATTTGAACCGGGAAATCCGGGAAAGAAGGGAAACCGAAGCTGCATTGAGGATCAGCCAGGACAAATACAGAAAAGTGGCTGAAAATCTGGAGTTATTCCGGCTGCTCATCGACCGGTCACACGATGTGATTACCGTGGTGGACCCGGAGACCGGCCGTATCCTTGATGTGAACCTGACGGCCTGCATCCGTCTGGGATATGATCGGGAAGATCTGGAGGGAAATGATATATGCAATATCGATCCTGATTTCCGGGACCGGCCTGACTGGACCACCTCTCGGGACCGCAACCGGCAGAACCGGTTTGAGATCCGTCACAGTGATTACCAGTGCCGGGAAGGACATCTTATGCCGGTGGAGATCAGCACCACCTTTGTCCGGCACGGGGACCGGTCTTATCTGGTGAATGTGGCGAGGGATGTCACGGAGCGCAAGAACCTGGAGGAAAGCCTTCGGCAGTCCCACAAAATGGAGGCCGTGGGGACCCTTGCCGGTGGTATTGCCCATGATTTCAATAATATTCTGGGTATCGTGGTGGGCAATGCGGAGCTGGCCCTTGAAGATATCCCTGAGACCAAACCCGTTCACCGGAGTATAAAGGAGATTTTCACTGCCAGTCTCAGGGCAAGGGATATGGTGCGTCAACTCCTGAGTTTCGCCCGGAAAACCGCCGTAGAAAAAAGACCGATTTCCCTGGGACCTGTTGTGGAAGAAGCGGTTCAGTTGCTGAGGTCTTCCACACCGGCGTATATCGATATCCACACGGACATTGACCCGGGGCTGCTGCCGGTGGTGGCGGATGCCACCCAGATCAGCCAGATTGTGATCAACCTTGGCACCAATGCGGTTCACGCCATGCCCGGCGGCGGCGCTCTGGATATTTCCGTGTCGGATGTGAGCATGGACTCCGACACCCGAAAGGAGCGTCTCTCCATCCCTGCGGGCCGGTATGTGGAACTCTGTGTCCGGGATACGGGGCAGGGCATTCCGAAGGATAACCTCGAACGGATTTTTGATCCCTACTTCACCACCAAGGAGGTGGGAAAAGGAACCGGTATGGGACTTGCCGTGATCCACGGAATTGTCCAGGACCACGGCGGTCTTGTGGGGGTTGAAAGCCGGGTGGGTAAGGGGACAACCTTCAGGATTCTCTTCCCGGTCACCGGTGAAGATAAGACGGATCTGCCAATCAGCCCCGCCCGGAGGGCCGAAAGCGGCCAAGGAGAACAGATACTCTGCATTGACGACGAGGAATCCATCGTCAGGATGACCGAATCAATGCTGACCCGTTTGGGGTATCGGGTGAAGACGGCCATCGATCCCTTTGCAGGCCTTGCCATGTTGCAAAAAGATCCGGATGAGTTTGATCTTATTATCACCGATATGTCCATGCCCGGTCTCACCGGGGACCGCCTGGTGGAAGCCGTACACCGTATCAGGCCCGGCTTGCCAGTTCTGCTGTGCTCAGGCTTTAGTGAGCGGCTGGAGAACGGCAGTATTCAGAACTTCGGTGCGGCAGCCTACCTGGAGAAGCCCGTAGAAAAAAATGCGTTGGCTAAGGCCGTCAGAACGGTATTGAACGCCAGTGAAAAATCAGGAAACACTTTAGATCCCCAGCCCCAGAAAACGGATTAGAACAGGGTATAATTGAGATCGTCTCAGGTAGCTGAGTCGGTTCTATACATATTGCCCGGCACACCACCCTGATGACCAGGCCCATTGCAGGTTAAATCCCCCCAGCCATCCGGTGACATCCAGAACCTCCCCGATAAAATAAAGCCCGGCCACATCCCTGGCTTCGAAGGTTTTGGAAGAGATTCGGGCGGTATCTACGCCACCCACGGTAACCTCGGCGGTACGGTATCCTTCTGTACCACCGGGCTTTATTTCCCAGTGGTGAAAGGCGTTGCAAAGTTGTGATACCTGGTCCCGGGAAATGCGGTTCACGGGGAGCGCAGCGGTTTTTCTGGGCAGGCGCGCCATGACCAGCCGTTTGGGCAGATGATCGGAGAGAAAAGATTTTATCTGCTTCTTTGATTTTGAGGTCCGGGCATCTGCCAGCGCACCGGCCAGGTCCAGGTCCGGAAGAAGGTCTATGGTAACGGTCTGGCCGGGCTGCCAATAAGAGGATATCTGCAGGATTACCGGACCGGACAATCCCCCGTGGGTAAACAGGATATTTTCCGTAAAGCCGGTACCGGAGAGACTGACCCTTGCCTTTACCGCAATACCGGACAGGGGCTGAAGCATCTCCTTGTCACCGGGCTGGAGCGTAAAGGGTACCAGGCCGGGGCTGGGCGGCACCACCGCAATGCCGAATTGTTCAGCGATCCGATACCCCAGCGGAGAGGCGCCGGCTCCGGGTATGGAGACACCACCGGTGGCGATCACAAGGGAGGGCGTATCCAGGGTACGTCTGCCGGCTTTAATCCGGAATCCTGACCGGGAATTGCCGTCTGTTCCTTCCGTCTCCAGGCGGTTTACCTGTTTTATTTCCGTGTTCATGGCAAAGGTGACACCGGCTTTTTCACAGTAGGTCATGAGCATATTCAGAATCTCCGACGCTTTTCCACGACAGAACAATTGGCCGTGCTCCCGCTCTTCGTAACGGATACCGGCAGACCTGATCCGGTCCAGGAAATCCCACGCCGTAAACCTTTTTATGGCGGACTTGCAGAAATGGGAATTTTGGCTGATAAACTGCTCGGCCGTCACCTCCCGGTTGGTGAAGTTACAGCGGCCGCCTCCGGACATGAGTATTTTCCGGCCCGACCCTTTGTTGTGGTCGAGCACCAGCACTTTTTTATTCCGTCGCCCGGCTTCGGCTGCACAGACCAGACCCGAGGCCCCTGCACCGATGATGACCGCATCCCATTTTTCTGGTACCTGTTTTTCCGGCATTGATTCGCTTTCTTCAAGGTTAATGAACTGCCGTTCTTTTAGAGTGACTGGCCTGTCTTGTCAAGAAAATGCCGCCTAAGATCGCTTATCAAAAGGTGGTATAAAAAATATACCATGCCTGTGTTGACAACGGACAATAATCCATATAGGAATACCAGACTCATGATGCGCGTATAAATTGGGGAGAGGGAACCATGCGTAACTATTTCATATTTTTCTGTCTGCTTCTGACCGTGATTTGCTTTTCCTCTCCGGTATCTGCAGGGCGGTTGACCATTCTGACCGAAGATTCTCCCCCGGGGAATTTCATAGATGAATCCGGGCAACTTACGGGAAGTTGTGTTGAAATTGTCCGGGAGATCATGAGACGGCTCGGGCATGAGGAAAAGATTCGGGTGCTCCCCTGGGCCCGGGCCTATAAAATGGTGCTCCAGAATCCGGATATGATGCTCTTCTCCACCACCCGCACCGTCCAGCGTGAAAATCTCTTCAAATGGGTGGGGCCGCTGCTGCAGATTGAGTGGGTATTCCTGGCCAGAAAGGACAGCGGGATGACCATTACATCACTGGATGATGCCAGAACCGTCAATCGCATCGGTACCTACAGAGAAGATGCACGGGAACAATTTCTCCTCTCCAAAGGGTTTAGCAACCTTCACCCCGCAAATGAAATGCGTCACCTCCTGAGAATGCTGAATAAAAACCGCTTAGACCTGGTGGCAACGGCAAAGGTGGCCTACAGCCCCCACCGGCGGAAAAATCCTGTTCCCATGGATAACTTCAGGATTGCCCATACCTTCAAAAATGTGGCGCTTTATATGGCCTTCTCAAAAATGACGGATGACAAGATTGTAGACCAGTGGCAGCAGGCCTATACCGAGCTGGAAGACGAAGGATTTATCACCGCGGTGAGGCAGAAGTGGTTGAGGTAAACCTGCTCAGAACCGGACAATTTTTTGTTTCAGAGATTCAATAAGCATCTTCACAAATTCATCCCCATTACCGAAAACGATCCAGAGCGGCACGGCGATGGCGCCACCCAGCAACGCCAGGGATGCCGCTGCTTTTCCAATGAGCAGCGATGCCCACAGAGCTGCTCCCATTCCCGCTTTGGACTTCCATGAACTCTCGTCCCAGCCGGTCCGTTTTAACTCCAGGGCGATTTTTTTTATGATGGGAAAGAGGATGTTGGCGTTCTTTGTGAGGTGAATAATATCCTGAAATTTTTCCTTTCCGGATTTG
>JAKSBB010000476.1 GCA_022361315.1 Desulfobacterales bacterium | reverse complement strand
TGAGCTGGAAAAAATGCTCAACCCGGATGTCCTGATCGACATTAAAGAAGTCAGAAGACCTGAAATTGACGCACAGCTCGTTGCTGAAAACATTGCGTCTCAGCTGGAAAGAAGAATCGCCTTCAGACGCGCCATGAAAAGAAGCGTATCTTCGGCCATGAGATTCGGAGCCAAAGGTATTAAGATTATCTGCGCAGGTCGCTTGGGCGGCGCTGAAATGGCCAGAACAGAATGGTACAAAGAAGGTCGGATTCCCCTGCATACCCTGAGAGCAGATGTTGAGTATGGGTTCACCGAAGCAAGAACCACTTATGGTGCCATCGGCATCAAGGTGTTCATCTTCAAGGGTGAGGTGATAAGCGCAGGTGAGCAGGCACTGCCAGTCAAGTAATTTTAGAGGCGATTTAGGAGATAGAGCAAATGCTTAGTCCAAAAAATATTAAATTCCGTAAACAGTTCCGCGGCAGAACCAAAGGTACGCCTTCCCGCGGCAACACCCTGAGCTTCGGTGACTACGGTCTCCAGGCCGTGGAATGCGGATATGTAAATGCAAGACAGATTGAAGCAGCCCGTGTTGCCATGACCAGGCACGCCAAAAGGGCGGGCAAAACCTGGATTCGGTTTTTCCCTGACAAGCCCATTACAAAGAAACCTGCCGAAGTCAGGATGGGTAAGGGTAAAGGTGCAACTGAAGCCTGGGTAGCCAGGGTAAAACCCGGTAAGATCCTTTACGAAATGGAAGGGGTCGACAGAGACCTGGCCAAGGAAGCACTGCGGCTTGCTGCAAGAAAACTTTCCGTAAAAACCCGTTTTGTGGAAAGGAGTAAGTAAAGATGAAAGCCAGCGAAATTAGAGAAATGGATGCAGACCAGATTAAAGAAAAGCTCGTTGAACTGAAAAAAGAACTTTTCAATCTTCGTTTCCAGAATGATGTCGGACAGCTGGAGAATACAGCCACGCTGTCAAATGTCAGAAAAGACATCGCCAGACTCTACACAGTTTCAAAACAAATGAACATCAACATTAGCTAATGTAAGAGTTATCGATATGGAAAATACAAAAAGCAATAAAAAAGAGCTGATCGGTCTGATCGTGTCCGACAAAATGGACAAATCCGTGGTTGTCCGGGTTGAGAGATTTGTACAGCACAAAGTGTACAAAAAATACATCAAACGGCATAAAAAATACCACGCCCATGACGAGAAAAACGAGTGCAGAATCGGTGATGAAGTAAAAATCATCGAAACCAGACCTCTGAGCAAGCTTAAACGTTTCCGGGTAACCGAGATTGTTAAAAAAGCGGTCTAGATTTTAAGGAGTTGAATTATGATTCAGAGTGAAACCAGACTGACTGTTGCCGACAACTCAGGGGCAAAGGAATTGTACTGCATCAAAGTGCTTGGCGGATCCAAAAGACGCTATGCCAGCATTGGTGATATCATCACCGTTTCCGTTAAGGAAGCCATTCCCAACTCCAAGGTTAACAAAGGCGATATCGTTCAGGCCGTTATCGTACGGACCAAAAAAGAAATTGCCCGTCCCGACGGTTCTTCCATCAGGTTTGATGACAACTCAGCGGTTATCATCAACAAGAATAATGAGCCCATCGGCACCCGTATCTTCGGACCTGTTGCCAGGGAACTGAGAGCGAAACGGTACATGAAAATCGTTTCCCTTGCACCGGACGTACTTTAAGTCAGCGGAGAATTAGACGAATGAAAATCAGAATAAAAAAAGACGACAAGGTAAAGATTCTCGCCGGCAAGGACAAAGGCAAGATCGGCAAGGTCCTCAAGGTGGTTAAAAAGACCAGCCGGGTCGTCGTTGAAAATGTAAACGTTGTAAAGGTTCACCAGCGTCCCACCCAGGCCAACCCCCAGGGCGGAATCGTCGAAAAGGCTATGCCCATCGACATTTCCAACCTCATGGTAATGTGCAATGCCTGCGTGAAACCGACCCGTATCGGTATCAAAGAGCTGGAAGATGGAAAACGGGTGAGAATCTGCAAGAAATGCGACCAGCAGATCGATGCATAACCCAAAGCCGGAGAAATTAAATGACCACGCTTAAAGAAAAATATACCAGCGAAGTCGCACCCAAGCTCAAGGAAGTTTTTGATTACCAGAACCCTTGTGAAGTGCCCAAGCTGGAAAAAATCGTGTTGAACATGGGGCTTGGTGCAGCGGTCCAGAACCCGAAGATTGTAGAAACCGCCGCCCAGGAACTCAGCCTGATTGCAGGGCAGAAGGCCGTTATTACACGGGCCAAAAAACCCATCGCGAACTTTAAACTTCGCGCGGATCTGCCCATCGGATGTAAGGTAACGCTGCGTCGGGAAAAGATGTATGATTTCATGGACAGACTGATCAACATCGCCCTCCCTCGTGTAAGGGATTTCCGGGGAATCTCCGGAAAAGCCTTTGACGGCCGCGGCAACTACAGCCTGGGTATCACCGAGCACATCATTTTCCCTGAGATCGATTACGACAAGGTCGATGACATCAAGGGTCTGAACATAACGGTTGTCACATCAGCCAGAACCGATGAAGAAGGGAAAGAATTCCTGAAACTCATGGGAATGCCCTTTAAAAACTAAGGACCGATAAGGAGGAGAGCTTGGCTAAAAAAGCTTTAATCGCAAAGGCGCAGAGAAAACCCAAATTCAGCGTACGTGCGTACAACAGATGCCCTTTATGCGGTAGACCAAGAGCATTTATCAGAAAAGCTGGTATCTGCAGAATCTGTTTCAGAACACTTGCTTCTGAAGGTAAACTTCCCGGCGTCACAAAATCAAGCTGGTAAGACCGAACAACAACCCAAAAGATTCTGATAGTAAGATACTAGAGTTTTTACTTTAAGGAGAATTACAAATGGCAATTAGTGATCCAATTGCAGACATGCTGACAATCATCAGAAACGGTGGCAAGGCAGGTCTGGCCCAAGTGGATATCCCCGGATCAAAGATTAAGCTGGACATGGTGCGGGTGCTGAAAGAGCAAGGCTATATCAAAGATTACAAATTCCTTGAAAATGAGACCCAGGGTGTAATCCGCGTGTACCTGAAATATGTGTCCCACGGCAACCCCACGATCTTTGGTATTGAACGCGTCAGCAAACCCTCCTGCAGGGTTTACAGCAAAGCGAAAAATTTTAAGCCGGTTTTAAACGGCCTGGGCATTTCCATCATCTCAACTTCCAAGGGGTTGATGACAGACAAGCAGGCTAGAGAAGCGAACGTCGGCGGTGAAGTTCTTTGTAACGTTTGGTAAGACAGGAGTTAAATAATGTCACGTATAGGAAAACAGCCGGTTCAGCTTCCCGACAAGGTTCAGGTTACCCTTGATGGAGACAACATCAATGTAAAAGGCCCTAAAGGCAGCCTTGGCCGTAAACTGCACCCGGCAGTCAACGTTGAAATCAACGATAATGTACTCAGTGTCAGCACTGACACATCCAACAAGAAAAAAGTCGCGCTCCAGGGCCTGTTCAGATCACTGATCTTCAACATGGTTCACGGCGTCACTGTAGGTTACGAAAAGAAACTGGTACTCTCCGGTATTGGTTACCGCGCTGAAGCCAAGGGCAAAAGCCTGGTGCTCAACGTGGGTTATTCCAATCCGGTGGAATTTGCACTTCCCGAAGGCGTTGCCGCCGCAGTGGAT
>JAKSBB010000596.1 GCA_022361315.1 Desulfobacterales bacterium | reverse complement strand
TCCGAGTGCACCTGCATCTCCTGCAATGAGTGCCTCCGCTATCATGTGTTTGAGGGCAATCCCATCCTCAGTTGCCTGCAGGAATAATGGGGCGGTATGACCAGAAAGGGGTATAAGCGCAAACTCACCGCCATCCTCAGTGCGGATGTCGAAGGATACAGCCGTCTGATGGGGGAGGACGAAGAAGCGACGGTCCGCACCTTGACGGCTTATCGTGAGGTGTTTGCCGAACTTACCCGTCAGCACGACGGCAGGGTTATCGATTCGCCGGGGGATAATCTGCTCATTGAATTTGCCAGTGTGGTGGATGCGGCCCAATGTGCGGTGGCGGTTCAAAAGGAAATCCGTACCCGTAATGATGCGCTTCCCGGGAACCGGAAAATGCAGTTTCGTATCGGCATTAACCTGGGGGATGTGATCCAGGAGGACGAACGGATTTACGGTGATGGGGTCAACATTGCGGCAAGACTGGAGGCCCTCGCGGACCCCGGGGGGATATGCATTGCCAAAACCGCCTTTGATCACATAGAGACCAAACTGCCGGTGGGCTATGAGTACCTTGGTGAGCAGACGGTGAAGAACATCTCCAGACCGGTGGGGGCATACCGGGTGGTGATGGCGCCACAGGGCAACGACAGGGTGCAACGTGGACGAATCGAACGTGCCAAAGGGCCCTCTTTTCTTCTGCGAAAGTGCACTTTGGGGCTGGCAATCGGTGTTCTTTTACTGGTTGCCGGCCTCACCGCCCACAGGTTTTATTTAAAACCATTGCAAGACGCTGCTGACGCCGGGAAAAAAGAAGTATACGCCCTGCCGGATAAGCCGTCCATCGCCGTTCTGCCCCTGAACAACATCAGCGGTGATCCGGATCAGGCATATTTCAGCGACGGCTTAACCGAGGATATTATCACGGCATTGTCCAAGGTCAGCAATATGTCCGTCATTGCCCGCAATTCCGCATTTGCCTACAAGGGCAGATCCGTGAGGATAAAGCAAATTGCAGAGGAGCTGGGGGTAAGATATGTGCTGGAGGGCGGTGTCCAGAAGGCCGGAGAGCAGATCAGGATAACGGCACAGCTGGTGGAGGCGTTCACGGGCCGTCTTTTGTGGGCGGAACGGTACGACCGCAGTTTAACCGATATATTTTCCCTGCAGGATGAAATTACCAAGGAAATCATTACGGCGCTCCAGGTAAAGCTGACCATGGGAGAAGATGCCCGTCTCCTTGGAAAAGGCACCCAGAGTCTGGAGGCATATCTGAAGACCATAAAAGCCAGGGAATTGATTGCCGGAGGGACCCGGGAGGGGAATGCCCTGGCCCGGAAACTGGCCGGGGAGGCCATTGCACTGGATCCTTCCTATTCAGAGGCCTGCAGAATACTTGGGGTGACCCATTTTGAAGATGTGGTGGATGGTGAACGCAGATCCGGAAATGCGTCCCTACCCCTTGCGGAGAAATATATACAAAAGGCCATCAGTCTGGACGAATCCAATGGGGTTGCTTACGCAAAACTCGGGTTCATTCACATGATGATGCGGCAATATGACAGGGCCATGGAAGAGGGAAAGACGGCCCTCGAACTTGAGCCGAACTCCGCCTATGTGCTTCATGCCTATGGGGCTATTCTGTATTTTGCCGGACACCATGAGGCGGCCATTCCCTTTTTCGAAAGGGCCATGGGATTAAACCCGAAGCCGCCAGTGTATTACCGGCACCAATACGGAGCGGCACTCCGGGAGGCGAACCGGTATGAAGAGGCCATTGCACAGGCTGAAAAGGCCATCCGGCAGAAACCTGACGATATTGCCTCCCACAGTGTGCTGGTCTCCTCATACAGTCTGGCAGGCCGGATTGAAAAAGCACGTGAAGCCGCAGCCCGGATACTGAAGATCGATCCCGGTTTTTCACCCGGGGAATATATCCGGCGAACCCCGCACAGGAATCAAACGGTTAAAGACCGTTATCTCAAAGCCATGCGTAAAGCCGGTTTGGTATGAGCCAATCCGGATCAGGGATACCCAGGCCCCGTCTTTTTTGTTACCATATTGCGGTATGTGGATTCTCACGGATTATTATTGGTGGTGGCTCGCAGGATTCTGCCTGATCCTCGGCTGGGACCAGTGGGTGAAGTCGGACTGGCCTGCTGCCCGTGCAACCGTTCTCGCCCGGCGCCGGCATGCCCAGAAATTTTATGAAGGCCAGGAGGATGACTCCCCCATCCCCATGGATGCCAAGCCCACCTATATGATTTCCGGTAAACCCAAACCCACCCATGTAAAAACCAGAATCGACCTGGAATATGAATTCACTGTGGGGAAAAAAGTGCACCGCATCAAAACACGGATTGAAAACAAACGAAGTGATTACTTCATGGGGCGGCTTTTCGATCCGGAACCTGTCGTACCACCGGATATCGGGGAAAAGATGACGGTATACTACAACCCTGCCAACCCGGAAGAAACTCTTTTTAAGAAGCCTTCGGGCTATACCGCAGCCGCCTTTGCCGGTGCGGGGCTGTTATTTCTGGTCCTCGGTCTGTTTGGCCAGGGGCCGTTCACCTGACTTGCGGGTGATGGGGTAAAACCCTTGACAATAAATTGTGGCCTCTGTATCACCGACAATAGGGTAAGTCAGGAATTTTTCTGTGTCTTTCCAAAGAATTGACCCACAGCCATTAACCACAGCTATTAAGAGGTGCCGATGGCCCTGTCTGCTAAGAAATATACAATCACCCCCATGGAACGATGGGTGGGGTGCGGCGTGCTGCTGGCTTTGGCAGCCATCGCGTTTGGCATATACACGGTGCAATTCCGGTTCAATCCGGCGGTAACCGCCCGGCAGACCTTGCCGGAACCGTCCGCCACCCGGGCGGCCTTTTCCCTTGGGGATCTGGCGCCTGCCGGTGTGTCACCATTTTCTCCCCCCGAGCAGTTCGACCCGGATACCCTGTCCGACAAGATAAACGGTAAGGCGGAACTCTATTTCAGCGCCGGGTTTGAGGCCCTGACCGCCCAGCGGTTTGCCCTGGCCGATGATCCGGCCCTCTGGTTTGAAATCTTTGTTTACGATATGGGCGCTGCCCGCAACGCCTTTTCCGTGTTCAGTATGCAGCGCAGGGGAGATCTGGAAGCGGGTGGTCCCACTGTCTTTTCCTACGCCACGTCCAACGGATTGTTTCTGGCCCATGGCCGCTACTATCTGGAACTGGTGGGGGCGGAAGCCTCTGAAACTCTGATGGTGGCCGCCGGTGCCATGGCCCAGGCCTTTGTGGACCAGGTGGGGGCGGATACGGCCGAGGTGACGGAAATGGCCGTCTTTCCGGAGGAAGGGCTGGTTGATGGCAGCCGTTCCCTGGTGGCGGCGGATGCCTTTGGGATTGAAGGGTTCAACCAGGTGTTCACGGCGCAATACGAGACCCATGGGGCCGGCTACTCCGCCTATGTGGCCCGTCGGAATTCTGAAGCTGCGGCCCAAATCGCTGCCGAAACCGTCCGTGATTTTTACCTTGAGTACGGCGGTACGCCTCTGGAAGGACCGGAGGGGGTGGCGGTTATCGATATTCTGGATACCATCGAATTGGTGTTCCATCAGGGGCCCTTCATGATCGGCGTGCACGAAGCGCCGGATAAGGCAACCGCTCTGGCCCTGGCCGAACAACTCCGGAAACGCTTGCAGGAGGTGGACGATGACGGTGCTTAATCGACGGGAATTTATACAGCGGTCGGTCAAGGCCGGGCTGGTGTCGGCATCGGCACTGGGCGCGGGATGGTGGCTCCACGATGCGACACCGCCGGCGTTGGAACCCGCCACCCGGGCACTCAGCGGCCTGCCTGATTTCTCCAGGCCCTATGACGGCCGGCCGGCCATGGCCATTGCCAAGGGAACGGACCGGGGGGATCTGGCGAAGCGGGCCATCGGTGCCCTGGGGGGCATGGACCGGTTTGTCCGGCCCGGTGACCGGGTGGTGGTTAAGGTGAATGCGGCATTTGCCTCGCCTCCGGCTATTTCGGCCACCTCCCATCCGGATTTGGTGACGGCGGTGGTGAAAGCCTGCATTGAGGTCGGCGCTGCCGATGTGGTGGTGACCGACAATCCCATCAATGATCCGGCAAGCTGCTTCCGGCTCACCGGGATCGGGCCGGCTGCCGAAGCTGCCGGGGGCCGGGTGGCACTGCCCACAGCCGAAAGATTTTCCGGGCTGACCCTGCCCGGTGCCCGGTTGATCCGGGACTGGCCGGTGCTGGTGGAACCCCTGGCCGAGGCGGATTGCCTCATCGGGCTTGCTCCCCTCAAGGATCACCACCGGAGCGGGGCCTCCATGACCATTAAAAACTGGTACGGCCTGCTGGGGGGGCGCAGGAACGTCTTCCACCAGGATATTCATACCATCATCACCGAGCTTGCGGCTCTTGTCCGGCCGACCCTTGTGATTTTAGATGCTGTTACCGCCATGATGCACAACGGCCCCACAGGCGGTTCCATATCGGATCTGGCCCGGACCAATACGCTTATTGCCGGTGTCGATCCGTTGGCGGTGGATGCCGCCGGTGCCGGTATACTCGGGCGACGCCTGTCCCAGCTTCCCCACCTTCAGCAGGCGGCGGATGCAGGATTGGGCACCCTTGATTATCGAACCCTGAACCCCGTGGATGTCCCATGAGACTGGTTATTGTAAGGCGAATCTGCCAGGGCTTTTTTCTCTTGCTGCTTATCGCAAGCTGTCTGTTCACTACGGTAGGTGACCGGTGGTTTGAACTGCGTGGCTGGCCGGTAAGCTGGCTGCTTGAACTGGATCCCCTGGTGGGGCTGGCCACAGTACTGACCACCGGAACACTCTACAAAGGCTTGCTCTGGGGGGCGTTGACACTGGCGCTCACCGCATTGCTGGGACGGTTTTTCTGCGGATGGCTCTGCCCTTTGGGCACCCTTCAGCAGATGATCGGCGCCTGGGCCGATAAACGCCGCAGGCCCAAGGCGCGGGGGGCAGGGCGAAAGGCGCACCCCGGACAGCGGATCAAGTATCTGTTGCTGATCGGTTTACTGACCATGGCCGGCATTGAACTGACGCTGGGTGTGGTGCTTCCGGGAAACCGGTTGCTGGTCTCCGGCCTGCAGACCGGGCTTTTGGATCCCATTCCTCTGGTTTACCGGTCCGTTTCTCTGGTGGTTATCCCTCTGTTCTCTCCGGGGGGCAGTGCCATAGTCGTTACCGGCGGATTGCTTACCGGCGGGGTATTTATTCTGGTGCTGGCGCTGTCGGCCTGGCGGCCAAGGTTTTACTGCCGGTATGTATGTCCCCTGGGGGCCCTGCTTGGACTCACTGCAAGGTGGTCGGTGTTCCGGATGGGACGCCGGGACGTGGGGATTGAAGCCTGCACGCGCTGCGGCCGGTGTGATCATCATTGTGAAGGGGCCTGTACGCCGGCCGACAAGATCCTTTGGTCGGAATGCGTACTCTGCTACAACTGCCGTGACGATTGCCCCGAAGGTATTCTGGGCTATGCGGCGAAACCCGCTACCACAGGAGAGGTCGCAGGGCCGGATCTAAACCGGAGGGCGGTGATTGCCGCCGGTGCTTCCGGTGCCGTTCTGCTTCCCCTGGCCCGTCTGGGAGATCCGCTGGGAGTCGGGTGGCGGCCAGACCTCGTGCGGCCACCCGGTGCCTTAACCGAATCCGAGTTTTTAAACCGCTGTATCAAATGCGGACAATGCATCCGGGTATGCCCCACCAATGTGATTCAGCCCGCCATGTGGGAAGCCGGTGTGGAAGGGCTGTGGACCCCCCG
>JAKSBB010000604.1 GCA_022361315.1 Desulfobacterales bacterium | reverse complement strand
TTGTTCATCCGTATCTTTATCCCGCCATTCAAGCCACCGCAATGGCACCTCTTTTTTTCGCGCCCGGCCTAACCGGCTATAATCCTTTTAAATTATTCTTGACAATATAATGAATTTTATTTAGCTATGCGTGACACATGAGTTGATGCATCAACTCATATATTTTACAAATTTTACCCATTAAATCAGGATGATATATGGCAAAAACACCAGGCAAAATAACCCCATCCAAAAAGATCAGTGCCAGCGAGCGTGTCTACAATCATCTCAGGGACAACATGCACAGGGGCATCATTCTCCCCGGGGCTGCCATAGACCTGTCCAAGGTCAGCGCCACCCTTAAAATCAGCAGCACCCCGCTGCGGGACGCCCTGATCCGCCTTGAAGCTGAGGGATTTGTCACCATTTATCCCCGGTCCAAGGTATTGGTGAATGTCCTTGAACTGAGTGATTTTCACTATCTTTACACCGTGATCGGCGCCCTTGAATACACCCTGATTCTAAATGCTCTTGACCGGTACACGCCGGCAGTTATCGGGAAGATGAAACAACTCAACCGAGAGATGGAGGCGGCCATTGACGACAACAACATGCAGGCATACGACCAGACCCATTTTGCCTTCCATGAAATCTTTCTGGAGCTGGAACCCAACACCTTTGCCCAGCGGATATTGAAAACCATCAAAAACAGGCTATGGGATTTTCCCAGGAAGAATTTCCTGACCGGATGGTACTACCAGGCCATTGAAGAACACGATTTTATCATCGGCGCCATTGAACGGCGGGATGAAAAAAACCTTGCGCATTTTGTCAAGGATGTCCACTGGGGATATCCGTGCTGCAAGGACTTTATCAAAAAGGAGTATAATTTAGAGTGAGAAAGGAAAAAAGCAAAACGCTTTTCATTAACGCAGGGATTCTGCCGGGAAACGGGCCCAGGCTTCAGGATGACGCCATGCTTGTTGAAAACGGAAGGATCAGCCGTTTCGGCAGGGGGGCCGATCTGTGCCGGGACCTTCCCGGGGATGTCCGGGTCATTGACTGCGGCGGGAAAAGCCTGGTCCCGGGCTTTATTGATGCCCACAACCACATGACCCTTCTGGGCGCCTCCCTTCGCGCTTCCAAGTTCCACTACCCGGCTGTGTCCTGCATCGAAGATGTAGTGGAAGTGGTAAAAACTGCGGCCCAGGCAAAACCCGCAGGGGAATGGATACGGGGCTGGGGGCTGGACTACGGGAAATTCCCCGGCGCCAAACCGCCCACACGATGGGATATTGATGAAGTTTCTCCGGACCACCCCGTCTGTATTGTCCATTATACCGGCCATTACGTACTTGTGAATTCCAAAGCCCTGGAAATGGCAGGCATCGACGATACCGTGGCAGATCCCAAAGGGGGCAGGTTTATCCGGGACCACCGGGGCCGTATCACCGGCCTGGCCCAGGATGCGGCCCAGCAGATGGTGGTGCCCACCTCTGTCAACGTGGCCCATCACGGCCCCGACATCGGATACGACACCCCTGAAGCCGAGCTTGTGGGGGATATTGAATGTGCCTCCCGGGCCCTGCTGGAAGCCGGGGTAACCACTGTGGTGGACCCCCAGGTTACAACAAGGGAGATGACCGGCCTTGTGGCGGCCCAGCACCAGGATAAGCTGGGGGTGCGCACCGTTGCCATGTATCTGTCCAACCATCTGGATGCCCAGCTTGAAATGGGAATTGACAAACCCTTCGGTAACGGGATGCTCTCCATCGGCCCGGTGAAATTTTACTGCGACGGGGCCATTGTCGGCGGCAGTGCCGCTTTCACGGAACCCCTGAACAACCGAACGGATAATTATTCCGGTTCCCTGTACTGGGAAGATACCGAAGCTTTGAAACAGGCACTGGGCCGCACCCATGCATCCGGGCTCCAGTTCGGCATCCACACCCAGGGAGACCGGGCCCATGACATCGTCCTGAACAGAGTGAAGGCCTTCCTGGACGATCATCCCAGAGAAGATCACCGCCACCGCCTGGAACACAGCGGATATCCGAGACCGGACCAGGTCGAAAAAATGGCCGAATACGGACTGATTCCCATTACCCAGCCCGGCCAGTTAAGGGAGGCCGGAGACAACCTGGTGGACAATTACGGCAGGGACAGGGCCACACGGATCTATCCCCTGCGGGAGTTTCTGGACAACGGTATTCCTGCCGTCATCAGTTCCGATGCCTTTGTCCAGTCCTATAAGCCCCTGGACACCATCCGCGGGGCTGTGGAGCGGATCAGCATCAAGGGTGAAGACATGGGGCAGAAACAACGGATCTCTATGGAAGAGGCCCTGACCTGCCACACCTATAATGCGGCATTCTCTTTTTTCCAGGAAAAAGAAATCGGCTCCCTTGAATCTGGAAAACTGGCCGATGTGGTCCTTCTGAACGGAGATCTTTTTTCTACCGCCCCGGAATCCCTCGGCGACCTCGGGGTTGAACTCACCATGCTGGGCGGAGAAATCGTATATCAACGGGAGAATGAAACACCCGCAGGACAAAAGGAGAATGTGAAATGATGCAGATCAGCAAGACCGGACTCAGGGCCGCCCTGGGTGAATACGACAGCATGCTTTTTTATACCACTGCCGCAATCACCCTATGCGTGGTCATCCTGGGCTCCCTGTCACCGGACACCCTGAGCAGCTATTCCTCGACGGCCCGGGACTACCTCACGAACCAGTTCGGGTGGGCCTATCTGCTGGCCCTTGCCTTCTATGTGGGATTCGGCCTCTGGGTGGCCATGAGCAAGTACGGGGAACTCACCCTGGGGAAAGAAGGGGAGAAGCCTGAGTTTTCAACCTTTACCTGGATTGCCATGCTCTTCAGCTGCGGCATTGGCGTGGGCTATGTACTCTGGGGGGCAGCCGAACCCCTCTACCATTACATGCAGACCCCCTATCTGGCCGAAGGCGGGACCAAAGACGCCATTCCGGTGGCCCTGCAGATCTCAAGTTTCCACTGGGGGCTGCACACCTGGATGAGCTACTCCCTAGTGGGGCTGTGCATTGCATTTCCGGCCTTCCGCCTGGGAAAACCCATGAACATCGGCATTTCCCTGTACGGCCTTCTGGGGGAAAAAACGGAAACCAGCATCTGGAGCCGGCTACTGGACCTCCTGGGAGCAGTTGCCACCATCGGCGGGGTCTCCACGGCCCTGGGGTTCGGCATTATCTCCCTGGATTACGGAACGGAGCATATCTTCGGCATCACCACAGGCACCTCGGGTAAGGTGATCATCATGGCCATCCTCATCGGGATGTACATTATCTCGGCCACCTCCGGCCTGAAAAAAGGGATCGCTTACCTGAGCACCATCAATATCTGCATTGCCATCGGCTGGGGGCTTTTTCTCCTGTTCGCCGGTGAAACCAACGTTCTTATGCGGTATTTCACCACCACCATCGGCAATTACATGACCAATCTGGTGACCATGTCCTTCTGGGCGGATCCCCTGATTAAATCCGGCTGGCTGAACTGGTGGACCATATTCTACTGCCTGCTCATCATTGCCTGGACCCCGTTTGTAGGGGGATTCGTGGCCCGGATTTCCAGGGGCCGCACCATCAGGGAATACATCATGGGCGCCGTGATCATCCCCTCCCTGTTCAGCCTGTTCTGGTTCGTTGTGGTGGGCGGTACCGCCATCCAGGTTGAAGTCAGCGGGGCAGCCCCCATCTGGGAAGCGGTCCAGGGGAATGTCGGGGCCGGTATCTATACCATCCTCAGCACCTTTCCCATGGCTTCGGTAATGAACCTTGTGGTCTATGTCAACATGGTCATCTTCCTGATTACCTCTGCGGACTCCGCCTCGTTCTTCGTTGCCATGCAGATGTCCAAAGGGGCCTATGAACCCACCCTGCTGATGAAGGTCATCTGGGGCGTGTTCGTGGGTATGCTGGCCGTGGTACTCCTGGTGAGCGGCGGACTGAAAGCATTACAGACCGCGTCCATTGTGGCGGGAAGCCCCTTTGCCATCGGCATCATCTTCATGATCTGGTCGTTGTACAGGCTGCTCAAATCGGAAATGGTGAAAAAAGAGGCGGCGGATCGGGAAAAACTGATGTCGGAGTTCAAAACCCAATTGGTAACGGAGGGCGTATGAACCATCACATCTTAACTCTCTTCCCGTCGGGCGGAAAAAAGAATACACAGCCCGATCAGCACAATGACAATGCGGCAACATTGACTCATTGGCTCATGGTAAAAAGACCGGGCTGTGCAGCCTGATTCAGGCCTGTAATTTTTACCAAAAAAAGGGGCCGGGAGCAAGCGGTCCCGGCAAGAGAATTAAGTCAGGGGCCCCGGAGAATCAACTGCCGGAGCCCCTGTTCTCATTTTATCCACCCCGCCCATTCCACTTGCCCTATCCTGATTTTCTCCTGAAATGAAAGCAACACAGGACCCGCCCCCATCATTTTCTCCACAATTAGGTTTTGAGCCCCTGGGGTTCAACCTTTAAATTATATTGATCTATTGCCTGCTTTTTTGTATCGCTAATACATATTTACAAACAGCTTCCCAAAAAGGAGGACACCATGAAATCCATCAAAAAACATTGCTTGTTCACGCTCCTGGTACTCATTTCAATTGCATTGACAGCCATACCTGCCGGTGCAGAAGATTTTACAACGAGGGACCTCAACGAAGAGCAGATCCTTGCCCTGTCATGGGTGCAGAACTCGGCAGAATTCAAGGCCCTGGCTTTCCAGGCCTTCAACATTGCAAAACTCCGTTGGGATATGGATAAAAAGGGCGGCAAACGGTGTGTGGTGGTGGATGTGGATGAAACCCTTATCGACAACAGTGCATTCAATGCAGGCCTGATCGGCAGAGACTTCGGTTACGGCAGTTCCCGGTGGAAAGAGTGGTGCAACGATGAATCGGCAATTGCTATCCCCGGTGCTGTGGACTTCCTGAATCATGTGGCCGACACCGGCGGAGACATCTTTTATGTCACCAACCGTAAGGCCCAGCCGGAGAAAAATATGGACCTCACGGAAGTGACCATGAACAATATGAAAAAGCTCGGGTTCCCCCAGGTGGATGAGAAGCATATGATGCTACGCACGGGGTCCTCCAAGAAAGGGGAAAGACGGTCACGCATAACTGATATGGGATATAGAATCGTCT
>JAKSBB010000455.1 GCA_022361315.1 Desulfobacterales bacterium | reverse complement strand
GTCAAAAACTGGTTTATCGAAACCCGGCCGGCCTATCCGCCCATGACCCGGATCTGGAAAACACAGGTGGCCCCTGGATCTTCATTTGTGTTGGAGCCTGAGGCCCTCACCAGCCTGACGGCAGACACCGTCAGCGTCCAGGCGGTTTTGGGGGCAGAGCCTCCCATTAACCTGGCGGACCATATCAGCCAGTTGATGGCCTATCCCTACGGATGCCTGGAACAGACCGTTTCCGGCCTTTTCCCCCATGTGCTGCTGTCCGGTGAGGATTTTGATGCCCTCGGACTGAAAACCGGCACGCCGGAGGAAAAGCAAACCAAGATCCGCCTGGGTATCCAGCGGCTGCTGGAAAAACAGAAAAGCTCCGGCGGGTTCGGCCTCTGGTCTGCCACAAGTCCGGAGAGTGCCTGGCTTACGGCATATGCCGTTCATTTCTTCATCAATGCGGATGCCGCCGGATATGAAGTTCCGGAATCCGCCGTCCTGAAAGCGGTGAAACGGCTCACCGTTTATGTGCGCAGACCCGGCAGCATTCCCTACAGGGGATACGTGAACCGGAATGCCTATCGGGCATCGGTGCGGGCCTATGCTGCCGTTGCCCTGGCCAGAATCCAGTCCCTGAGTCTGGGGGATGCCAGGTCGGTGTTCAACTATGTGAAGAAGCACGGTAAAAGCCCCCTGGCACCGGTCCAGGCCGGTGTGGCCCTGAGCCTTGCCGGTGACCGGCATGCTGCAGTAAAGGCCTTTGACCTGGCCATCAAAACCCCCAGGGACCGGAACACCTATATCGGGGATTACGGTTCAAACGTCCGTGATTTTGCCGCAGCCTATTATTTCCTGGCCACCTATTATCCGGAATACCGGAACAAGGCCTTGTTCATTTACGAACTGGATGCCGCCCTCAAGGAGCGGGAATGGCTGTCCACCCAGGAACGCAATGCACTGGTCATGGCCGGTAGCGCAAGGCTTTCTGTGGACGGGGAGCCTTGGAAGGCGGAGCTAAGCCTGGGATCTAAAAATGAGGCATCTCAGACCGATACCATGACCGGGAAAAAGTCCGGCCAGGTGGTTTTCACCCGGGGGATTGCCGCCGATGGATTTGAAATCAAAAACACGGGAACGTCCACACTCTACACCAATGTGGTCTTGGCAGGCTATCCCAACACCATGCCCCGGGCACAGAGCAGCGGGGTGAGTATCTCCCGGAGATTCCTGAATACCCGGGGTGAACCCGCAGATGCTGCCAGTGTCGTTTCCGGAGACCGCCTCATCGTTGAACTGACGGTCCGGCCGGACAAACGGATGCCCCATGCCCTGGTGGTGGATATGCTGCCGGCAGGGCTGGAACTGGAAGACCCCAACGTATCCGGTGCCTTCCTGATAGATGACGTGATGGTGGATAAAAAACGGATCGGGGACTGGCATCAGAATTATGAGACCGCCCACACCGAATACCGGGACGACCGGTTTGTGGCTGCTCTGGATATCAACCGCCGGCAGACCTGCCGGATTTTCTACGGAGTCCGGGTGGTGAGCCCGGGCCGGTTCAAGGTTCCTTCACCTATGGTGGAAGACATGTACCGGCCTTACGTCAGGGGTGTCGGCAAGACCCTTGAGGTGATGGAAGTCTCCGGGAAGTAGTACGCCCATGTCCTTTAACCTGTTGAAGCGTCCCGCCGTTGTTATGGCGGGACGCTTTTGTTTTGCATTCTTTGCTTTAATTATGGCAGTCGGTCTGGTGCTGGACCGTCTCTATCCGCTTCCCCTGGAAGGGCGGCCGGTCTCCACCGTGGTCCTGGACCGGGAAGGTGCTCCCCTGCGGGCCTTTGCGGACAGTCGGGGGATCTGGCGGTTTTCAGCCCGGCCGGATGACGTATCCCCCCTGTATCTCCAGGCATTGCTGGGATATGAAGACCGTTGGTTTTACCGGCACCCCGGAATCAATCCCCTGGCCCTTTTCCGCGCCGTGATCCAGAACGTTAAACAGGGACGAATTGTCTCCGGCGGTTCCACCATCACCATGCAGGTGGCCCGGATTCTTGATACACCCTACGGCGGCACCGACAGCACCGTGTCATCCCGGGGATACGGCCGGAAGTTTCGTCAGATGCTCCGGGCTGTTCAGCTGGAGTGGCACCTGTCCAAGGATGATATCCTGGGTTTATACCTCACCCATGCCCCCTTCGGGGCCAACATTGAAGGGGTGAGGGCCGCCGCCTGGACCTGGCTGGGTAAAGACGCCACAGAACTGACCCATGCAGAGGCTGCCCTCCTGGCGGTGCTGCCCCAGGCACCCAGCCGGTTTCGGCCGGACCGTCATCCGGAACGGGCGGCACGGGCAAGGGACAAGGTGCTTCGGCGTCTGGCAGGGTTTGATATCTGGCCGGAGGAAATTGTGTCCGCAGCCGCAGACGAACCGGTGATGTCCTACCGGTTTCCCAATCCCATGGCCGCTCCTCTGGCTACCCGGCGTCTGCGTTCACAACACCCGGATAAACCGGTGATCCGGTCAACCCTGGATGGTGAGCTACAGATGCATACGGCGGAGTTGCTCCGGGATTATGCGGCGTCCCTGCCGCCCGGGCAGTCCGGTGCGGTTCTGGTGGTGAATCATCAAACCATGGCAGTTAAAGCCTACGCAGGGTCCGCAGACTTCGGCAATCGCCTCCGGCACGGCCATGTGGATATGATCCGGGCC
>JAKSBB010000376.1 GCA_022361315.1 Desulfobacterales bacterium | reverse complement strand
TTGGCAGGTGTTGTCCAAAATCAAGTCTCCGGGCACCACCATCATGGTATACCAGAAAAGTGACAAATGTGCCGTTATCACCATCCGGGACAGCCAGATCAATACCTATGTTGAAATTGGGGTTGCACCCAGCCTTGGCGGGAGCAGCGCCAATAATACTACCAACCTGACATACTGATGGACTTATCAAATAAACATATCCTTTTGGGGGTAACGGGGGGCATCGCTGCCTATAAAAGTGTCGAACTGCTCCGTCTGGTCAAAAAGGCCGGTGCAGAGGTCACCGTTGCCATGACCGAGGCTGCCGGGCATTTTGTGGGCAGAACCACATTCGAAGTGTTATCGGAAAACCCGGTGTTGTCCGATCTTTGGACAGATACGGAATCTTCGGTCAGGCATATTGACGTGGCTTCTTCGGCAGACGCGGCTGTGGTGGCGCCGGCCACTGCCAATTGTGTGGCCAAACTGGCCCATGGTATTGCAGACGATGCACTGACCACCACCATGCTGGCCCTGACCTGTCCCATCATGATCTGCCCCTCCATGAACACGGATATGTACCAGAACATCCGGGTTCAGAACAACCTGGATATATTGGAAGAGACCGGGATGCACATTGTGGATCCGGATTCCGGTGCACTGGCTTGCAAAACCACCGGGGCAGGGCGTTTACCTGAGCCCTGGTTTATCTTTGACCGGCTTGGTGCGCTGTTGACCCAAAAGGATCTTGCTGGAAAAAAGGTTCTCGTTTCGGCAGGCCCTACGGTTGAAGCCATTGATCCGGTCCGTTATATATCCAACCATTCTTCAGGAAAGATGGGATATGCCATCGCCAGGGCAGCCGAGAACAGAGGGGCAAAGGTAACCCTGGTTTCTGGCCCGGTGAATATAGATGCGCCGGTGGGTGTAGAGAAATTTGGTGTGGAAAGCTGCACACAGATGGCCGATGCCATGCTGGACTTCCTTCCGGATGCAGATATCATTATCAAGGTGGCTGCTGTTGCAGACTATCGTCCGGTGGATCCGGCGGATAGAAAAATCAAAAAAAACGAAGAGAACGACAGCCTGACCCTGCACCTCACTGAGAATTTAGATATCCTCAAAACCATCGGCAGCCGTAAAAAGGACCACCAGTTCCTGGTTGGTTTTGCAGCGGAAACCAACGATCTTGAAACCCACGCTCTGGCAAAAATGGAAAAGAAAAACCTTGATATGATTGCTGCCAATATCGTCGGGGGAAAAGACTCCGGATTTAAAGCAGATACCAACAAAGTAAAGCTTTTTGCCAAAGACGGCGGCATTATGGATATTCCCCTGATGGAAAAAACCGAAGTGGCACACCAACTTCTTGATGCAATTCTGGAACGTCTCTCCTGATGGCTCCGGAAACAAGCGATAAAACAATATCTGATAATACACCGGCGTCTATAGCCAGGGCATTTGTTGAAACGGTTACAGACCTTACCCAGTACATTTCGAATCAAAAAGATCTTGGAAACATTGACATACGGTTATCTAAAGATGCTTTGAATAAAATAAATGCCTGGGGCACACCCGGGTGGTCAAGCCACGGATTCTCTGCACAAGGTCCGGAGACCTCGGACCTTATCATTGTTGACAGTTCGGGAAGATTCTACGAAGGACCTGCCGGCAATCTTCTGGTTAAGATACTTAAGGCCATGCGCCTGGACCCGGCTGAGGTATATATCTGCAACACCGCCGATCCTGACAGATTGTTCTCCCACATCGGACGCAGTTCACTCAAGGCCGTCATTGCCTTCGGGGAAAAAGCAGGCCAGATACTTTTGGGCAGGGAGGAGCCCTTGTCCCAGTTCAGGGGGCGGCTCCACCCCATCAATAATACCAAGTTCATGGCAACTCACCATCCTGCGGTCCTCCTGGAGGACCCCGGCCTCAAACGTCAGGTCTGGGATGATATGCAGGTGGTAATGAAACACGCCGGGCTTTAGCATGGTTGTAGATGATTTTATCGACAGCCTTGAGGCTGAAAAAGGGTATTCATCTCATACCCTGCGCGCATACCGAAGCGATCTGTTTGATTTCCTGGAATTTTACATCGGAGACAGGGTCGGCGAAGACGAAAACATACAAGCCGTATTCCAGAACCGAATCAGGCAGGTGGACCGTGCAGTTCTCCGCCGGTATCTGGCCAGTCTTGTAAAACAGGACAAAAGCAAACGTACCATTGCCAGGCGCTTGTCATCACTGAAATCTTTCTTCAATTACCTGGTCAGGACAGACCGGATTGACCTGAGCCCTGCAGAATCGATTCCGTACCCAAAACAGGAAAAGACCATTCCTAAGACCGTCGGTATCGATGATATTTTCAGACTCCTGGATTCATTACCGGATGACAGCTGGTTGGACAAACGGAATCTGGCCATGTTTGAGACCTTTTATTCCACAGGCATGCGAATCTCAGAAATTCACGGTCTGAACATGGGGGATATTGACTTTAAAAGCCGGATGATTAGAGTGTTCGGGAAGGGCCGGAAAGAGCGGGTGGTGCCTGTGGGCGAAAGAGCCTTAAACGCGATTGAGGACTACCGGAACAAACTTGCACAGGATCACAGGGCAGTCTTTCTGAACAAGGATTTTGGCAGGCTGAGTACCCGGTCGATCCGCAGGATCTTAGACAAAATCGTCCTGAACTGCGGCATGAGCCTTAAACTATCCCCCCACATGCTACGGCATTCCTTTGCCACACATATGCTGGATTCCGGGGCGGATCTGAGGGGCATTCAGGAAATTCTGGGCCACACCAGCCTCTCCACCACCCAGATCTATACCCATGTGAGCATGGACCGGCTTGTTGAAGTTTATGATAAGGCACATCCAAGGAGTTAAGCCAAAGGAGTATATATTGACGAATAACGACACTTTTCACGGTACAACCATCCTGGCAATGCGAAGGGATTCTTCCGTAGTGGTTGCCGGAGACGGACAGGTAACGCTGGGAAATATTGTAACAAAGCACAGGGCCAAAAAGGTCAGGCGGATTTACCACGATAAAATCATCACCGGATTTGCCGGTGCCACTGCAGATGCCCTGACGCTCTCGGAAAAGCTTGAGCAAAAACTTGAGCGGTACAACGGCAATTTGACACGGGCCTGCGTGGAGTTGGCCAGGGACTGGCGGACCGACAAGTATCTGCGCCGCTTAGAGGCCATGATGATTGCCGCCGACAAAGACAATACGTACCTACTTTCCGGCAATGGCGACGTGATAGAGCCCGATGACGGGATTATCAGTATCGGTTCCGGCAGCATCTCCGCCCAATCCGCTGCGGTCGCACTCAATGAAAATACCGATTTGCCTCCCCGTGAGATTGTGGAAAAAGCAATGAAAATCGCCGGAGACCTTTGCATATACACCAATCATCACATCACTGTTGAAGAAATAAGCTGAAGAGACAACCCCATAGAGACGCAACCACTATGAAAGATTTAAAACCCAGGGAAATCG
>JAKSBB010000452.1 GCA_022361315.1 Desulfobacterales bacterium | reverse complement strand
CGATTTCCCTTGCCTTTGCTTCCAGGGCTTCAAACTGCTCCGGGGTGTAAAAGGTGAATACCGGCAGGTGTTCCCGGGTAGGTTGGAGATACTGACCCACGGTGAGGATGTCACAGCCATGGGCATGGAGATCCTTCATGGTCTGCACGAGTTCTTCCTCGGTTTCACCCAGACCCACCATAATACCGGATTTGGTAAGCATATCCGGATTGAGGCGTTTCACATTGGCAATGAGATCCAGAGAGCGCTGGTAAATCGCCTCGGGGCGAACCCGTGAATACTGGGAGGCCACGGTCTCCACATTGTGGTTGAGGACATCGGGAGTTGCATCTACAACTATCTTCAGTGCTTCGATATCCCCTTGAAAATCAGGGATCAATACTTCGATTCTGGCAGGCTTTCCGTCCTTTTCCGGCAAGGTCTCCCGGATGGCGCGGATGGTTTTGGCAAATTGTCCTGCACCGCCGTCCGGCAGATCATCACGGGTGACGGAGGTGACCACCACATATCTCAGCCCCAGGGTTTTGGAGGCTTCGGCTACCCGGCGGGGTTCCTCGGGATCCACCGGCATGGGGTCCAGGGCCGTGACGTTGCAGAAACGGCAGTGGCGGGTACACTGGGAGCCCAGGAACATGAAGGTGGACGTGTCTTTGGAAAAACACTCAAACATGTTGGGGCAATTGGCCTCCTGGCAGACCGTGTGGAGTTTGGATTCCGACAGCAGCCGCGTGACCCGCTGGTAGTCGCCGCCCGAAGGCAGTTTTTTCTTCAGCCAGGCAGGCTTACCTTTGGATATTCCACTTCTTTTACTTTTACAGGCTGCGTTGCATTGCATGTCGGTGTTCCTTTTATTCGTTTATCCTGCAGTCAAAAACCGTTGAGAAGCTGTTTATGAAACAGGTTTTTACCTTTTCCAGCAGCCTCTTGTCTTCCTCGTTGGGCGCTGATTCCAGCGACTGCTGGGGCAGGGCGCGCTCCAGAGCGATGGAGGACATGGCCTGGTTGGCAAGGCCGCAGGGATTAATCCAGGTGAAAGGGGCCAGATCCGGGTTAATGTTCAGGGCCAGACCGTGAATGGAGATGCCTTTTTTCAGGGCGATGCCCACACTACCGATCTTTTTGTTCCCCACCCATAACCCGTGGTTCCGCTCGTCCCGGTCAGCCGGTACGTCGAAGGCGGCGCAGGTCTGCTTCATGATCTCTTCAAGCCCCTCAACAAATTCAGGGACGGAGAGACGGTTGCGTTCCAGATCGATGACCGGGTAAAGCACCGCCTGGCCGGGACCGTGGTAGGTGATGTTACCGCCCCGGTCCGTCTGTACGATGCTGATGCCCTTTTCAGACAGAAAGTCTTCGGACACCACCAGGTTTTCCCGGCCTCCCCGCCGGCCCAGGGTATAGACCGGCGGATGCTGGACGAAAAGCAACCGGTCCGGTACCTCCGGGTCCGCCAGCTTGGACGCCAGGATCTCCTGCTGGAGGGCCAGCGCCCGTGTGTATTCGAGAAGGCCTAAATCCTGAAACTCACACGAGCGCCGGCTGCCTGATGTTATATGGGGATTTATCCTCTCAGGCATGGTTTCCTTGCCGCGGTAACTTCGTCCAGCCGGGTGACCTTGGTGAGCATGGGCGCCTTCTGAAGTTTCTCAGGCGTCTCGGCAGCTTCCTTGGCAATGGCTTTTACCGCATCGATGAACTGGTCAATATATTCCTTGGACTCGGTCTCGGTGGGCGCGACCATGAAGGCGGCATCCACCACCAGCGGGAAGTAAACCGTGGGGGGATGGAAACCGTAGTCAAGCAGCCGTTTGGCCATGTCCATGGTGGTGATACCGTTTTCCTGCTGTTTCTCGTCGTTGAACACACATTCGTGCATACAGGGACGGTCGTAGCAGAGGTTCAGGGTTTCCTTCAGGCTTTCCTTGATGTAGTTGGCGTTGAGCACCGCATATTTGGACGCGTTGGTCAGGCCTTCCGCACCCATGGTCAGGATGTAGGCATAGGCTTTGATCATGACACCGAAGTGGCCGTAGAAGGTATGCATCCGGCCGATGGTGTCCGGGCAGTCGGTGACGAACTTGTAGGTATCCAGTTCTCTTTCGACTCTCGGTACGGGCAGGAAGGGGATCAGTTTTTCCGCAACCCCTACGGGACCGGAACCGGGACCACCGCCGCCGTGGGGGGTGGAGAAGGTCTTGTGCAGGTTCAGGTGAAGAACGTCTATCCCTAAGTCACCCGGTTTGGCAATACCCATGATGGCGTTCATGTTGGCGCCGTCACCGTAGACCAGGCCGCCTTTGGCGTGGACGATGTCACAGACTTCCTTGATGTTTTCTTCAAACAGACCCAGGGTGTTGGGGTTGGTGATCATGATACCGGCGGTGTCTTCATCCATCAGCTCTTCCACTGCTTTGGGATCGATGATGCCGTCGGGACCGGATTTTACGTTGATAGACTCGTAGCCGCACAGGGAGGCGGAGGCCGGGTTGGTGCCGTGGGCCGTATCCGGGATCAGGATCTTGGATCTCTGTTTCCCCTGTTTTGCGTG
>JAKSBB010000243.1 GCA_022361315.1 Desulfobacterales bacterium | reverse complement strand
TTGAACATCCCCCCACCAGATAAGTAAATCGGTATCAGTCCATGACTGTCGTTCTTTAAGATCAATACTTCTGAGGCGGTCCCTTATTGCTTGCTTAAAATCATCTTTTTTCATCCGTTGCCTGTCCTTTATTCTGCCTCTGCGTTAAGTGTTCTAAGGTAATTATACAGCGTTGTTTTTGAAATTCCGAAAGTATCACATATTTCTTTGATAGAGTGTTTCCGGCTATTGTAAAGCTCTACGATCATTTTTTTATCCTTTTCATCGTGCTTAGATGGTCTACCGCCACTCTTTCCTCTCGCCCTAGCTGCTGCAAGTCCGGCCATAGTCCGTTCGCTTATTAGATCACGCTCGAATTCGGCCAGGGCTGCAAATATATGGAAAAACAATTTTCCGCTTGCATTAGTTGTGTCGATTGATTCCTTTAAACTTTTGAATCCTATTTTCTGTTCTTCAAACTGCCCGACCAATTCAATCAGGTGTTTAAGTGAGCGGCCCAAACGATCCAACCGCCAAACCACAAGGGTATCCCCTTCTCTTAAAAAGGACACAGCCTCTTTTATTCCTGGCCTGGCCGAAGCAACACCGGATACTTTATCTTGAAAAATCTTTTCACAACCGGCCTTTTTTAAGTCATCTATCTGTAAATTCAAATTCTGTTCATGGGTTGAAACCCTAACGTACCCTACTTGCATAACATAAAACCCCAAAAGTTCAGAAAACCATTTATATAGACAAATTTATGAACTTTGTTTTCTGTACTATGTTTATTTACCAAAAACAATACAAATTTAAGACAAAATTCATGTTCACTTGAAAGTTCAGAAAACGACCGTTTTATTTACCGATTTTGGACACTGAAACGAACCTTTAAGATTTGGTGCATTTTTCGGCCGAAAATTTGATCAGGAAAGCGGCCAGAGCCTTGATTTTTCGTTACTAGTAAATCGCTAAATGAAACACTTCAGCACATTTTTTTCCACTCTAAAATCAACCGAGGTAAAAAATCTACGCACAGAAATTATAGTAGCCGCTCTGAAACAGCGGTAATATTACGCGGTGATTTACCGAGCGCTATCCCTGTCAAGCTCTCTTACTTAGCCAATACAAAGATTGATAATGATTGTATTTTAGCTGCTATGATATGTAGTCGTTTTTTCAGATAAGGAGGACAGCATGCATAT
>JAKSBB010000848.1 GCA_022361315.1 Desulfobacterales bacterium | reverse complement strand
GTCTCGTGCTGGTCGACGACAGCCGCGCGCTATCGCAGGACGCCATGTCACACGTCCTGGAACAGCAACGCCAGCGCATCGACGTCATCGAACGCGTCTATCCCACCGTCGTCGCCATCTACGGTCGAAACGTGCAGGTCGGTGGCGGCAGCGGCGTGCTCATCGACCCCGCCGGTTACACCGTGACCAACTTCCACGTCGTCGCCGGCGCCGGCGCGTCGTCCGGCTGGGCCGGCCTCAGCGACGGCAAGCTCTACCGATGGAAGCTGATCGGCATCGATCCCGGCGGAGACCTCGCCATCATTCAGCTCACCGGGCGTGACGACTTCCCCTACGCCGCGCTCGCCGACTCCGACACCGTGCGCGTCGGTGACGGCGCGATGGCCATGGGCAACCCCTTCGCCCTGGCCGAGGACCATGCGCCCACCGTCACCTACGGCGTCGTCTCCGGCATCCACCGCTACCAGGGCGGCACCGGCTCCAGCGGCAACATGCTCGTCTACGGCAACTGCATCCAGATCGATTCCTCCATCAACCCCGGTAACTCCGGCGGTCCGCTGTTTAACATGCAGGGCCGGGTCATCGGCATCAACGGCCGCGGCAGCTTCGAAGAACGCGGACGCGTCAACGTCGGTCTCGGCTACGCCATCAGCTCCAACCAGGTCCGCCGTTTCCTCCCCGAGATGTTCGCCACCAAGATCGCCGAGCACGCCACGCTCGACGCCACCTTCGATGACCGCGCCGATGGCGTCACCTGCAACGCCATCGATTACGACTACTGTCCCCTCGTCGAACACGGCTTCAAGCTCGGCGACATCCTCACCCACTTCAACGGCGTTCGCATCGAATCCGCCAACCAGTTCCTCAACGAACTGACCACACTCCCGCCCGATTGGCCCATCGAGGTGCGCTGGCTAAACGAGGGTCGGCCGCGTCGCGCCGCCGTCAAACTCAACGCCGTCGTCTACGACAAAAGTGATTCGACGCGCCTGCCCGGTCAACCCGACGACGAGGAGACCGACATCGCCCTGCCCGACGGCCAGCCCGGCGAGATCCAGGACGACGACCTCAATCAGCAGATCGCCATGCTCATGCTGCGCCGCCTCACCGAAACCTCACCCACCCGACGCATCCGACTCGCCTCACCCGACACCGCGCGCCTCGAAGGCAGTTACCCCGTCCACGGACAAACCACCTACCGCATCCGCCTCAGCTACGAGGACGCGCAAGGCGCCGTCTACCTCTCCGATCACCTCAACCCCCGCCTCCTGCGCATCGAAGGTCTCGACGCCCTAGAGCTAGAACCCGATGCGCCCGAACACCCCGCGCCCGTCGATCGAATGGACAACGCCGTGCTCTCCGTCACGCAAAACCGATGCGTCAAGCTCTACGGCGGCGCGATCGGTCGAGAACACGGCTACGCCTCCGGCGTCATCGTCTCGCCGGACGGACACATCGTCACCGCGCAGGGCATCTACCTCGCCTCGCCCCGGCTCCGCGTCGTGCTGGCGGACGGCTCGCACCACTTCGCCACCGTGCTCCGCCGCGACGACGACAGCCAGCTCGCCCTGCTCCAGATCGGCGCCCCCACGCCCAATTACTTCGATCTCGACGCCGCGCCCACCGTCTCGGTCGGGCAGGAAGTCTGGGCGGTGAGCAACGCGTTCAATGTCGCCGAGGCGCGCGAATGGCTCAGCGTCAGCCGCGGCATCGTCTCGCTGCGGGCCGAGCTCGACACCCGCAAGCGAGCCCAGGACTTCAACATCAACAGCCAGATCCTCCTCGTCGACGCCATCACCGCCAACCCCGGCGCACCCGGCGGCGCACTGATCGATCCCAGCGGCAACCTCGTCGGTGTCATCGGCAAGGTGCTTGAGT
>JAKSBB010000579.1 GCA_022361315.1 Desulfobacterales bacterium | reverse complement strand
GTCATTGAAAACGATTACTGGCGGTCTGCCGGCAGGACCGGTGTGGGCACTGTTATGGGGTCCAAGAAACTGAAAGGTCTCTTTTTTGCCGGAGACAAACAACGCGAACCACACGACAAAGCCCTCTTAAAATCATTTACCAAGGAAATCACCAAAGAAAGCAAAACCAATCCCGGTGTGGCAGCCTACAAAGCCATGGGCACCCCCATGATGGTCAAGATGCTGAACACCGCCAAGGCCTTTCCCACAAAATACTGGCGGAAAGGGGTGTGTGATCACTGGGAAAAGATTTCGGCAGATGCCCTTCACAGCCAATGCGATGTCCGTCCCAACGCCTGCCTTAAATGCTTCATGGCCTGCGGCCGGCTCACCACGGTCAAGGCGGGACGCCATGCCGGTCTCAAACTTGAGGGGCCCGAATACGAAACCATATACGCGTTCGGCGGTCTTTGCCTCATAGACAGCATCGAGGAGATCGTATACCTGAACGATCTTTGTGACCGCCTGGGCATGGACACCATCACCGCCGGTAACCTCTGTGCCTTTGCCATGGAGGCGGTTGACCAGGGAAAACTGGACTATCCCATAGCATACGGGGACGTTGATGCAACGGCCGACCTGCTCCATAAAATTGCACGGCGTGAGGGGATCGGCGATCTGCTTGCCCGGGGTATAAAAACCGCAGCAAAAGAATGGGGCCTTGAAGATATTGCCGTTCACACCAAGGGTATGGAACCCGCCGGCTATGATCCCCGGGTGCTCAAAGGTATGGGACTGGCCTACGCCACCTCCGACCGCGGTGCCTGTCACCTGAGGGCGACCTTTTATAAACCGGAACTTGCCGGCATGATAGATCCGGACCAGATAGAAGACAAAGCCGAAATGTTCCTGGATTTTGAAGACCGGCTGACCCTCTTTGACACCATGATTCTCTGCCGGTTCTACCGGGATATCTACACCTGGGAACGACTGGGCACCATGATCCATGCCCTGACCGGGGTGGACGGGTCAAAGACCAACATCAAGGCCATTGCCGATGCGGTGTCCAACGTTGTGCGCCGCTTTAATCTCCGGGAAGGTCTTACCCGTGAAGATGACCAGCTTCCCAAAGGGCTGTACCGTGAGATGGAAAACACCGGCGCCGCCATCACCAGGGAAGAGCTGGACACCATGCTCTCGGATTACTACCGGCTAAAAGGCTGGGACACCGCGGGTGTGCCATCCGCACCCTGTCCCGGTTTATAGCCGTCTACCCGGTCTACGACCTGGTCCACGACCTGATTCCCTATTCGGGCCCCATTCGGCTGTGGACCGGGCCGGCGGTTTGTGGTAAGTTTTTTGGCTTAAGCAATTGCAGGAATTAGGGTCACTCTGAAAAAATCTTCCCCCAATATACCTACGGGGAACTGCCAATGGATTTTTTTGGAAAATGCAGGAAAAATCACCGATGAAAAAAACCGACATCAGCCAGTTTTTTGAACACTGCGCCCATGCGCTGATTGCCACAGACGGAAATGGGGATCTGCTGTACATCAACCAGCGGGCGAAGAATCTGCTTAAGCTCAAGGATCGTATCCAGACAGGCGCCCCCATCCAGGACATGCTTCCGGTTACCGGGAAGGTGATCATGGATGCCATCCGGGATGACCGGCCCTACTTCGGTCATGAGGTGGAGGGCAAAGATGCAAACCTGATTGTCAGCATCAACCTGGTGAAGGATGATGATAAGGTGACAGGTGCCATCTGCAGTTTCGTTGATCTTGAGGAATTCAAGGCGGTGGCCCATAAACTTGATTTCATCGCCATGATGGACAAAAAGTTTGAAACCGTTTTCGATGCCTCCTACGACGGCTTCTGGCTGGCCGACGGTGACGGTAAGGTGATTAAGATCAACCGGTCCAGTGAAAAGATCCTCGGGCTGAAGCGCTCCGAGGTCATTGGAAAAAAGGTCAGGGATGTGGTTGAACAAGGCCTGTATGACAACTACATGACCGACGAGATTATCCGCACGAAAAAGAAGGTCTCCCAGCTCCAGACGGCAAAGCTCACCGGCAAACGTATCCTCTGTACCGGTATTCCGGTTCTGGACAAGAAGGGCAACGTGGACATGGTGGTGATCAACGAACGGGACTTGTCACAGCTCATCCAGACCCAGCAGGAGCTGGAGGAAGTCCGCCAGGAAAAAGACAGGTATAAGGAAGAGCTCAAAGCCCTGCTCATGGCCGATCTCAAAGAGAATCAGATTGTGGCTGAAAATCCCAAGATGCAGCAGACCATGCAGACCGCGGTCAAATTCGGACAGATCGGGGTATCGGATATCCTGATTCAGGGAGAATCCGGCACAGGCAAAGGCCTTACGGCCAAGTTCATACACAACAGCGGGGAGCGGTCCGCCCAGCCCTTTATCCAGATCAACTGCGCGGCCATACCGGAAAACATACTGGAAGCCGAGCTGTTCGGTTATGACAAAGGGGCATTTACCGGGGCCAAGGAAACCGGGAAACCCGGCCTTATTGAACTGGCCCACAAGGGCACGCTTTTCCTGGATGAAATCGGGGAACTGGCACCGGCCGGCCAGGCCAAACTGCTCAAATACCTGGATGACAAAGAGGTGATGCGCATCGGCGGCACCACCTCCAAAAAGGTGGACTGCATCCTGATCGCCGCCACCAACCAGGACCTGGAGCAGATGGTGGAGGACGGCCGGTTCAGGGCCGATCTCCTGTTCCGTCTCAACAGCCTGTCCATCACCCTGCCGCCTTTGCGGGAGCGGCCCGAGGATCTATTTGAACTCACCTATCAGTTTCTTAAGGCCAACAACGAGAAGTTCAAATCCGAAAAAACCATCAATCCCCTGACCATCGGCATGATGCAGACCTACTCTTTTCCCGGCAACGTGCGGGAACTCAAGAACATCATCAAAAAAGGGGTGATCATGAGCGAGTCCAATGCCATTGACCGGGTGGTGATTGAGTGCATCGGCAAAGAATTTGTGGAAGGCATCAACAATACCCTTGCGGATGAAGAGAATATCAAAACCCTGGATGACATTACCTCGGCCTATGAAAAAGAGCTGATCAAAAACGCCCTGAAAACCTATAAGTCCACCCGTGAACTGGCGGCGTATTTGGGCATCAGCCAGCCCACCATCGTCCGGAAACTCAAGAAACACGGACTTTCCACCCAGTGATCTAATACGGCATGGTTATGGCGTCACCCGTCGTGGCCGGCAAATATGGCAGCCCCCAACGCACCGATAATCCCAGGCTCCTCCGGTACCAGAATGGAAACACCGGCGCAGGCTTCCAACGCAGCCACAACCCCTGAGATCCTGGCCACCCCGCCGGAAATGGCAACTTTTTCACCCGACATATCCCCCGCCACCCGTTTGGCAAGGGAGAAGGTGCGGGTGGCAATGGCGCGGTTGATGGCTGAGATAATCTCACCGGTCTCAATGCCCTGGGCAATAAGGGAAACAACCTCACTTTCCGCGAATACCGTGCACATGTTTGAAATCTGATGGGTTCCGTCTGTACCGTTGTTATGGCTGTCCATCTCATCGATACCCATTTCCAGCACCCTTGCCATGGTTTCTAAAAACCGTCCCGTGCCTGCGGCACATTTATCGTTCATGGCAAAATTAACCACCTTGCCGGTTTTGGGATGGATGACAATGGCCTTTGAATCCTGGCCCCCGATATCAATCAGGACGGAGGTCCCGGGAAAAAAGGTCTGAATACCTTTGGCATGGCAAACGATTTCTGTTTTATCCCTGGTCCGGTCTTCCACCCGTTTGCGGCCATATCCCGTGGATACTTTCGCCC
>JAKSBB010000054.1 GCA_022361315.1 Desulfobacterales bacterium | reverse complement strand
GGCAATGAGATCGTTCACATCTGCATAGGTGGCCGGCACATCACCGGGCTGCATGGGCAGATAGTCAATGACCGCCTTTTTCCCGATGGCATCTTCAATGGCATGGACAAAATCCATTAACGCCACGGGCTGGTTGTTCCCGATATTGTACAGGCGATAGGGCACACAACTGGAGGACGGGGTCGGTTCTTCCGGCGACCACTCCGGATCTGCTTCGGGAACATTTTTCATGACCCGGATGACCCCTTCCACAATATCATCGATATAGGTGAAATCCCGCTGCATATTGCCGTTGTTAAACACCTTTATGGGCTCATCATTCAGGATGGCTTTTGTGAAAAGGAACAAGGCCATATCCGGTCGTCCCCAGGGGCCGTATACCGTAAAGAACCGTAGCCCGGTGGTGGGCAGATTGTACAGATAACTGTAGGTATGGGCCATGAGTTCGTTGGCCTTTTTTGAGGCGGCATACAGACTGATGGGGTGATCCACGTTGTGGCGCACAGAGAAAGGCATCTGGGTATTCAATCCGTAAACGGAACTTGAGGAGGCATAGACCAGATGTTTAACCTTTGTATGCCGGCAGCCTTCAAGAATATTGCCGAAGCCCACCAGGTTTGAATCCACGTAGGATGCGGGATTCTCAATACTGTACCGGACACCGGCCTGGGCAGCAAGGTTCACCACACAGTCAAACTGGCGGCTTTCAAATAAGGCTTTCACCCCCGGCCGGTCAGCCAAATCCAGCTTCTGGAAGTCAAATTCCGGAAAGGCCTGCAGTTTTTCCAAGCGGGCTTTTTTCAGATTAACATCGTAATAGTCATTCAGATTGTCCAGACCGCAGACGGCATGCCCTTCTTCAAGAAGCCGTTTGCCGAGTGTGGATCCGATAAAACCGGCGGCACCGGTGATTAATACGTTCATTTGTTATTCCTTCAGCATTCCAGATGCGTAAATATTCATTTCATTTGCGAGGGCAATTTTTATCATGAACGCTGGCTTATGACAATCATTTATCCGTGCGTGATTGTTGGTGATCATGGGAGATCTGAATAAATGGGAGAAGAACTCCACCTGCTGATCCGCTCCCAGCCATACCGGTCTTCCCAGCCGCGTCTCCTGTCCTTGAGCCGCATACGCCTGTCAACACCCGGATAGCCCGGCCCCATGTCCAGTATTCTGCGATCCACGGGAGACCGCCGGTCCACAGGGGACCGTCTGGCAAAATACGTTTTCGGCTGGTGACTTTCGGTCCTTATTTCTTCTTTCATCTAAGACTCCTTACGTATCCTTGGGTTGATTAAAGACCACCGCCAATCATAATCGGTGGTTCGCTTATCAAAAATGACCTGAAATTGCTGAAAGAATGATCTGATGGCGATGTACTATCGGAGAAGTAAGGTCTGGTAAAGCAGCTATTCTGACAACCTACAATAAAAACGGTATGTTGTCAATTAATTCGACGATGAGCCAATAGGGCGGGTGGATAAACCTGAACCAAGGAATGATAGATTGTTTCAGGGAAGAATCAGCTGATCAAGGATCAACCCGAAGAACCGTGGCGGGTTTGCATCCGTCACCGAGGAAAACACCCAGCCCAGCTGAACCTGGCAGTGCCGACAGATTCCCACACGCCAGGCATATCCCCGAAACCAGGAAAACTCGTCCGACGGCGGAGAGGCGGCAACACATCCTTCAGCCTGTCTGAAACAGCCGATTTCAAACACATGGCCGGCAGGGTTGGCAAAGGTGTGGGCAAATTTTTGTTCTATGGAAATGCGGGACTCAGACTTTGCCACGGTGTGGTTACAGGTCCGGCAGCGAACCACCGGTTCCTCTTTTTCATCCACAAGGGTATCGGATGTCACTTTGGTTCGGCCTTCGGCCTTTTTACACACCGGCTCAGATTTGCTTACCAGGTCACCAACCGGATAGGGAGCCGGATCCAGAAATACGCTCATTTTGCCTGTTGTTCTCTTTCAATCACATAGAGTGTTGCCCCCACCGGTGCAAAAGACAAAAAGAGGATATTTAACCAGGGAATCAAAAAAAGAAGACCAAAGCCGAGATGAAATCCCAGGTTTGACTTTAAAAACCCTACCCGTTCCCTGAAGGGGACCATTCTCCTTGCCGGTACCAGGTCCGTGTTGTCCCAGGCAAGAAACAATGATGCGGCCACGGAGGAAATCACCAAGACAAAAATACTCAAAGGTGTGAACAGTCCCATGAGCAACAGGACCATTGAAATGATTACGGGGACGACGGCCCGCGGAATCTCCTGCCGGATCAGGTAGAAGAAGAATTCAATCATGGACCCCTGTACTTTACTGGCATCATCTCCCAAAACCATGCGTTCGGTGATTTGCGACATATAATCCATGATAAAGACACAGAAAAAGACCTGGGCCACCAGATAGGACACCACCATAGCCAGGGCTGCAAGCACCAGTGACAGAATCCATGATACCCCATGCCACAGATAAACCAGCCACGGGTTTTCAGGCATCTGCCAGACCATGGCCAGAATCTCATCATGCCAGTACAGTATCATTCCGGACAATACCAGGGTCAACAGCAGCACCACCAGAAAACGAATCAAACCGAGTACAAGAAGTGACGGGGTTCTCACCGCAAGGGCAAGGCCACGTATGTTATATCTGATACCTGAAATCACACCCATTTTTTTTACCTTGTTCCATTGAAGTTCCGGACATTGACGCTTATGGTTAGGTCAGCTTATCCCCGGTATCGGGGAGACGCTGGACTCAATTTGTACTATAGTTGATTTGAATTTTCAATCCGGTGGGGTTCGGCCATCCGGTTTTAAAGATGGGAAACAGCGCATGACTATTGTTTATGTAAACGGAGAATATCTGCCTTGGGATCAGGCCATGATCCCGGTGGATGACCTTTCAATACTCCGGGGGTATGCGGTTTGCGATATTATGAGGACCTTTCAGGGCACCCCATATTTTCTGGATGAACACATCGACAGGTTGATCATGTCCGCCCGAAAAATCGGTATCACCCCCACCTGGTCGGCCACGGATATCAAAGCGGTGGTCACCCGGGTGCTGGAAAAAAATCCCGGCCTTGATGAGGCCAATATCCGGATTCTCATCACCGGCGGGTCCAGCCCGGACTTTTTCACCCCTTCCGACTCTCCCCGGCTCATTGTCATGGCCACCGATATTCCGCCGCTGCCGGAAAACTGGTATAGCCAAGGGGTCAAAGTGATTACCCACTACGAAGAACGTGCCATGCCCGAAGCCAAAAAAACGGATTATGTGCCGGCGGCACTGGCACAAAAAAAGGCCAAGGCAGTGGGGGCTGTAGAGGCCATCTATATCAGCGCGGACAGATATGCACTTGAGGCCACCACCTCAAACCTGTTTGCTTTTATCGGGGAAACGCTGGTCACTCCGGCAGAAGGTGTGCTGAAAGGGATCACCCGGAAGGCAGTTCTCGCACTGGCCTGTGACCGGTTTGAGGTATCTGAAAGGGCCATACATCTTGACGAATTGTTCGCTGCTGATGAAGTGTTTATCACGGGCACAAATAAAGGGGTGGTTCCTGTGGTGCAGATTGACGATACGGTCATCGGAACCGGCAGGCCGGGGAAGAAGACCTTGAAGCTTAAAGCGGCACTGGATGCCCATGCCAATGCATTCAAGGCAGGCGGTTAAATGATGTCGACCTAAATACCGGTACAGGTATCACGCCCCTTTTCCGGAAGACAGGACATCACAAAGGTGTCTGATGCGGAAAACTCTTTGCAACGGGTATCCCCACGCGGTTTAAGCGGATAGCTGCTGATGCTGAACACGGCCTTGTAAAAATCCATGAATTGAACCCCCGTTTCATTATTCCACTGCCGCACCGGATCAAGTTCCCGGGCCAAACTGTAGAGATGCATGGCATCCCGAGTAACCCGTGCCTCTGCCAGACAATCTCCCAGATCTCCCGGCATGTGGATATGATTCGGCAATCCGGTGGTTTCAAGGCGTGCTGCCAGATCCACCGTTTCGCCCACAGCCGTGACAATTTTCCGTTTTCGGCTCCCCAGTGGCCCCACCAGCGCCCGGCCCCGGCTTAAACCGGCCCTGAGACCGATATCCAGACGATGGTGTTTGACCAAATCATGGACCTTGCGTTTGGCATCCAGCGGATGCTTTCCCTCTGCCAGTTCCCGGATATCCCGGATCACCGAAGCCAGTAAAAGTGTCATCAGCATCAACCGCTCATCCGGGCTGGGATGGTACCCCTGAAGGTCGTCAAATACATACACGCTTTGAATATAGACACCGTCTCCCATCATATTGTCCACCCGGCAACCGAATCTGGCGGCAGTTTCCGCCACTATCTCATGGCAGAAATTTAAGAGATCCACATATTCTATGGGGGACAACCTGCGGCTTATTTTTGCCGACCCCACCATGTCCATAAAAGCATATACCCCGTCTGTGCTGACAGGTTCCATAGATAACTGCTCTGGGGTGACAGCTCCCACTGCCTTTAATTGCTTCTCCTGATATTTCACGATGTTTTCGCGTGCTTTCAGCCGGGCGGCCAGTTTTCTAAGTCCTTTTTCCTTGCGCCAGATCATTCTTGCTGCGGCTTTTCCCTTTACCCTTCCCAAGTGAGCCAGTGAGGCGTCTTCAATGGCTGTAATAAGATCGTTCAACCGCCCTTTTAATCTCTCATCAAAAACAAATCTGCCGGTCTCCTTATCCACCGTATCCCCTTCAACGGTGTTCAGCACCACGGCCCCGTAATCCGGGATATAGGCCACCACAAAATTTTCTGCATTGAATCGATATACGATGCCGGTGTCGGTGAGCAGATCTTCCACCGGTTGAAAATCATGGCCGTCGTATGAGATTACCGGCCATTTCTCAAAAGCCTGACCACCGGTTTCTCCTTCCGGTCGCTCCGTCAAAAGAATCCGGATACCCTGGTCATAAAAAGATTTATGATTCCTGAGGGTGTAGGCAGTCACCCCTTCCGTTGGCACCTGCTCTCCCATCCCATCCAGCCGATATAGATGTACCGGTGATATGCCGGTGAACTGAGCCCTAATTCGGCCAAACATCCGGTAGAACACCCCCATCATTCCGGGGCCGTCGAATTTGTCCATCACCCCCATGGTCCATCTGCCCGGAGGTACAAAATGAGACCGGGTGGTATCTGTCCCGTACACCAGTCCGGCAAGCCTTGCTTCCATAATCCCGCGGGCATATTTCAACAGTGTCCGCAACGGGACACGTGACCTGAAGACACGATAGCTAAAATCGCTATTTTCTGATGAAAGATTGCTCATTTTTTGAATAGGGGGTAGTGAAATATCTGTCGTCAAATTTATGATCATCAACGGTATGGTGATCTGCCATTCCGGATGACTTGTGAAACAGGTTTTGAAACAGGGCAATTTTTCTATCCCGGAAGGAAATCAGGGAACCGATAAAAAACACATGATAGATCCGGAATACGTTTTCCGGCACAATTTCCAAAAGTTTTTCCCGGTTTGCCTCCATTCGGGTGATCCAGTCCGCCAGGGTCCGGATATAATGAGGCCGAAAATTTTCCGCCGTCAACAATTCTAATCCGGAAGACCCGGCCTGATCCACCAGCTCCTGCTCCAACATCAATTCGCCTCCCGGAAACATGTAAGTATCCAGAAATCGATTGCTGTATCCTTTTTTCCGCCTGATATAAGTAGTGATGGTATGCTGGAGAAACAGGCCGCCGGGCTTGAGGCTATTGGTTACCACTTCGTAAAAATGACTCATATTTTTTCTGCCCACATGCTCCGACATGCCGATGCAGGCAATTTTGTCAAACCGATTTGTATCAAGGTCCCGGTAGTTGCAGATCCGGACTTCCACCAGGGTTTCAAGCCCTTCCCTGCGCACCCAGTCTTCTGCGTAGGCTTTCTGCTCACGGCTCAGGGTAATACCGGTAACACGGACACCGTAATGTTTGGCTGCGTAAACCAGAAAGTTACCCCACCCGCAACCGATATCCAGCAGATGTTCGCCGGGTGTCAGCCTCAGTTTTCGGCAGACGATATCCATTTTTTCTTCCTGGGCCTCGGACATGGATGCCCTATCGTTCGGGTAGTACCCGCAGGTGTATCCCATGGTCCGCCCCAGAAACAGACGGTAAAATCCACCCGGCACATCGTAATGGTACTCGATATTCCGGCGTTCTTTCTCACGGTCCGGATTAAACGCTCCCCTCAAGAAAGGTGCTGAAAGTGAAGAAATGAACTGCGAAACCCGTTTGGGCTGTTCCGTGCTCAGCAGTTTTTGACAAACCATCTCATAGAGTTCCCTGATATTACCTGAAATATCAAAATAGCCGCGGATGTATGCCTCTCCCAGAGAAAAGGCATTGGGGGAAATCAGGGCATTGAAAATACGGCGGTCCCGTATGAAAAGCCGGTGGCGGATACCCTGTCATGCCGTCGCCCGGATGCGTCCGCTCATATCTACGATCTCCAGAGGTATGGTC
>JAKSBB010000796.1 GCA_022361315.1 Desulfobacterales bacterium | reverse complement strand
GGCAGGCATTGAGGCGGTTCACGGTCCGAACCTGGTGTCCCTGGCCAAGGCCAATCAGGCAACCCTTGAGGGATTCTACCGGGTGTTGACCGGCCAATTGGCCCAGATCACCATTTCCGGCGCCCAATGTATCGCCGGGGGCAGGGCAGAGGGCCGTTTTGTCGGAGGCAACCTTGCCACCCTGGTTCATATGGTGGGTACGCCCTTTCAACCGGATTTTAGCGGTGGCATCCTTTTTCTGGAAGATGTGGGTGAGCCGGCTTATAAAATTGACCGGATGTTGTCCCAGATGAAAATGGCCGGATGTTTCGACACCATAAAAGGGGTAGTAACGGGCTCTTTTGAGGATTGTGCCAATTCGGATTACATTCCTGAAATTATAAGCGAGATTTTCGGTGATATGAATATTCCGGTAATGATGGGACTTGCGGCCGGACATGGGGAAACCAATCTTTCGCTACGTATGGGGCAAAGGGTGGTGATGGAGGCGGACCGGTCCCGGATTCAATGGGAGAACGCCGGGTGAAAAACATTTCTGAACTAAAACAAGAGATGGAGCGAGGCGTCGCCGATGGGGTCTTTCCCGGAGCGGTGCTGCTCTGGGCAGAGTCCGGCAAAATAATGTTCCACGGCGCTGTCGGGGCCTTTGATCAGTCGGGAATCCGCAAAGTAGAACCATCATCTGTCTATGATCTCGCATCCCTGACAAAACCCCTTGCCACTACGCTGGCTGTCGCTGAATTGATTGGTGACGGCCGTTTTAAATTGTCTTCCCCGTTATCCGAACTCATTCCCGGAGTTGATGGTACGGATAAGGCCCGTATTACAGTGGATATGCTGCTGCGCCACACGTCTGGGCTGCCGGCTCACCGGGAATACTTCAAAGAGATCGTGCCTGGAGACCCGGATGCCAGGAATCTTTTGCGGCAGATGATACTTTCGGAACCGTTGGATTCTGTGCCCGGAGAGAAGGAGGTCTATAGCGATTTGGGATTTATGCTCCTTGCCTGGGTGGTGGAGATGATTTCGGGGAATCGTCTGGACCACTTTATCCGGGAGCGAATCTATTCACCACTGGGACTGGAAGGATTGTTTTTTAATGATCTTAATGCCCAGGAGAAATCCGTTGGCTTTCAGGATATTGTGCCCACATCCAGATGTGCCTGGCGGGGCAAGCTAATGGCCGGGGAGGTGGAGGATGAAAACGCCTGGGTAGCAGGGGGAATTGAAGGGCATGCAGGGTTGTTCGGAGATGCATTGTCTGTTTATATTCTTGCCGATGAGATTTTGCGGGCATTGAGGAACGACCGACCCAGAATATTGAAACCGGAGGTGATGCAGGCTTTTGTGGAACGGCTTCCCGGCATGACCCGGGTGGCGGGGTTCGACACACCTTCGGGGGAAAATTCTTCTGCCGGAAAAGGATTTCCACGTCACGGCATCGGCCATCTGGGATTCACCGGTACCTCCCTGTGGATGGCGCCTGAAACAGGGCGGGTGGTGGTGCTGCTCAGCAACCGGGTCCATCCCAGCCGTGATAATTGGAAGATCAGGAAATTCAGGCCGCGGATACACGATAAGATCCATGACCTTGCCTCATCAAATTCCAATACAAATATACAGGTGTGAAACACTTTTATTCTTGTAAAATTTGTGTAAGTTTGTTAGCAGATATCTTTTAATACTGTTTTTTCAAAAGACGTGCATCTTCAACCAAATACTTGTGTGAAAGAGGACAAATGAACTTTGTAACAGATACGCTGCTTGGCGCCTTTTCCAACGATCTTGCCATCGACCTTGGAACAGCAAACACGTTGGTATACGTGAAGGGGAAAGGGATCGTATTGAGTGAACCCTCTGTTGTTGCTGTGAGAACGGACAAACGTTCCAAAAACAAGGTACTGGCCGTGGGACTTGAGGCAAAGCGGATGCTGGGGCGTACCCCGGGTAACATCGTTGCCATCCGGCCCATGCGTGACGGCGTCATTGCCGACTTCGAAGTTACCGAGGCCATGCTCAAACATTTTATCCGTAAAGTTCATAATAATAGAAAGACTCTGGTTCGCCCCAGAATTATCATTGCCGTACCTTCCGGAATCACCCAGGTGGAAAAACGGGCGGTAAGGGAATCCGCCGAATCCGCCGGTGCAAGAGAGGTCTTCCTCATCGAAGAGCCTATGGCTGCGGCCATCGGTGCCGGCCTGCCCATCACCGAGCCCACATGTAACATGGTGGTTGATATCGGCGGCGGCACCACGGAAGTCGCCGTCATCTCCCTGGCCGGTGTGGTATACACCCGATCCCTCAGGGTGGCAGGGGACAAGATGGACTCTTCCATCAGCCAGCACATCAAACGGAAATACAATCTGCTCATCGGTGAGCGTACCGCTGAGATCATTAAAACCACCATCGGTAACGCATACCCGGATCCCGAACACCTGGAAACCATTGAGGTTAAGGGGCGTGACCTGGTTTCCGGTATTCCCAAGATTCTGGCCATCGACTCTGAAGAGGTCCGGGTGGCCATCTCGGAGCAGATCGACGCCATTGTGGAAACCGTCCGCATTGCCCTGGAGCAGACACCTCCGGAACTGGCTGCCGATATCGTTGATTCCGGTATCGTTCTCACCGGTGGCGGGGCGCTGTTGAAGAATCTGGACAAATTGCTCAAAGAAAAGAGCGGATTGCCTATCGTTGTTACGGATGACCCCCTGTCCACCGTGGCGTTGGGGTGCGGTAAATCCCTTGATTCCATTGAAATCCTGAAAGAAGTGGTCATCAGCTGATAAATGTTTTCCCGACGGATGATTATGATCGTCCTGGCGGGCGTGTTCATTGCGGTAAACTTTATCGTTATTACCATGACCAGCCGGGACTCTGTCCCGGTCAGTGGGCTTACGCGTCTTGCCGTTTCTGTCACCTCACCGTTTCAGTATATGGTAACCCGTACCATCGGGTTCACGGAAGGGGTGTGGCGTACGTATTTTACGGCGGTTCTGGCTGTGGAGGAAAACCAACGGCTGAAAGAACGGCTGGCAAGGGCTACGGAAATTCAAAACCGGTATGAAGAGTTGGAATTGGAGAATGCACGTCTCCGCAAATTTGTTAATTTTACCGGTTCTAAACCGGCCACCTATGTGGCCGCCCAGGTGATTGCCCGGGATCCGTCCCCCTGGGTCAAGACCATAATGATTGACAAGGGAGAGGTTGACGGCATTGTTAAAGGATCTCCTGTTCTGGTCTCAGAAGGCATTGTGGGACAGATTATCCATGTGGCCGGAAGCTATGCCAGGGTACTGCTGATCACCGACAGAAATTCCGCCGTGGATGCACTGGTCCAGAACAGCCGGGTACGCGGGATGGTAAAAGGCAACAACGAGGATACCTGCTCCTTTGTTTATACCTTGCGTAAGGACGAGGTGAAGCCCGGTGAAATGATTGTCTCGTCCGGATTGGACCAGGTCTTTCCCAAAGGCTTGAAAATCGGCCGGATTCTGGATGTAAAAAAGGAGCACTCTCAATTGTTTCAGGATATTGTGATTGAAACAAGTGTGGATTTCGACAAGCTTGAGGATGTGTTGGTATACAAGAATGGTGAATAAGGCCGGGGGGATGCGGGCATGATGAATTTTTCATTTTTCTTCATGGTAACCCTGGGACTGGTCATTTGCCAGACAGTTGTTTTTCCGGAATTTTCGTGGTTTTCCCAGTGTTTTGATACCCTGATCATTGTTGTGCTTTACCTGAGTCTCGCCTATACGGGCTACGGCGCTGTCACGGCCATTGTCGGCATCGGGATACTTATGGACAGCCTCTCCGGTGCGCCGTTTTTTCTTCATGTGTTTTCCTATCTCTGGATATTTCTGGTGGTTCAGATGTTCAAACAACTCGTGTTTCAGCGCAGTGTCCTGTTTATGATGACCGTCAGCCTTATTGCGGTGGCCATTCAGCAGGTGCTGATTCTGTTTTCGGTGTTTGTTTCCCACGGACAGCCCGGGATCACTGCCATAGATTATTCCCTGGTGATCAGGCAGCTTTTCTGGGGCGTGTTGTTTATTCCTGCAGGGGTGTGGGTGACCAATATCTTTCGTCAGAACTATATGGTCGTCATCCGTCAAGTGCGCCGGGAGATGGCGCGGAAGTACGGGGCATAGGATGGCGGGTATCAATAAAAATCCGGATCGGGACTGGGTAAAACAGCGCCTGATCGGTGCCAGTCTTTGTATCATCGCTGTTTTTTCGCTGCTCTTTCTGCGGTTGATGTATCTTCAGTTGATCAAGGGGGAGGAATTTCGAAGACTTTCCAAAACCAACTGCGTCCGATTGAAAAGTATCAAATCATCACGGGGGTTGATTTACGATCGGCAGGATAATCTGCTTGTGGATAACCGGCCTGCCTTTGATCTCACCATCGTCTTGGAAGATGCCGATCCTTTGAGGGAGACCGTCAGTCGTCTGGCAATGCTTATTGACGAGCCCTATGAAGATCTGATGGATAGTATCGAGAAGGCAGGGAGGGCTGCTTTTTACAAGCCCCTTACCCTGAAGCGGGATATAACCAGAGATCAGTTGGCCATTGTTGAGGCCCATCAATTCGATCTGCCCGGTATTTATATCGATATAGAACCGACCCGTCATTATATATATAAGAAGACGGCTGCCCACCTTCTGGGGTATCTGGGGCAGATCAACCGAAAAGAACTTGAAAGCGGTCAGTATCCGCATCTGAGGTCCGGTGATTCCATCGGCCGGTATGGCGTCGAGAAGAGTTTCGAGCCTTTTCTGCAGGGCCGCAGGGGTGGACGTCAGGTGGAAGTGGATGTGAACGGCCGGGTGATCAAGGTGTTGAAGACGGTGGAACCGCAGTCCGGTCATGATCTGAACCTCACCCTGGACCTTCGGTTGCAGCAGCGTGCCGAAGAATTGTTGACAGGCCAGGATGGTGCTGTTGTGGCCATTGATCCCTCCAACGGGGATGTCTTGGTTATGGCATCCACCCCAAGTTTTGATCAGAACGATTTTATCGGGGGGATTTCCACCAAAAAGTGGCGCGCGTTGATGGATGACCCGGGGCGCCCCATGAACAATAAGGCGATTCAGGCGGAGTATCCCCCGGCATCGACCTATAAAATTATCACAGCCCTGGCCGGTCTGGAAGAAAAGGCCATAGATAGAAACTCCACCTCATATTGCCCCGGGTTTTATAAATTCGGTAACCGCCGCTATCAATGCTGGAATCGTCACGGGCACGGTGAGATCGATGTGGTGGATTCAATGGCCCAGTCCTGTGATGTTTTTTTCTATCAGACCGGAGAGAAACTGGGTGTTGATGTGCTGGCCCAGTATGCCAACGGCGCCGGTTTGGGGCGGCTTACCGGGGTAAACCTGGCCCATGAGAGAGACGGACTCATTCCCACGGCCACCTGGAAGAAGTCCCGCTACAGGGAGGCATGGCAGGCCGGAGAGACCCTGTCCATCAGTATCGGGCAGGGGTTTAATCTGGTGACACCGCTTCAGATGGCCGTATTCATCGCTGCCGTGGGCAACGGCGGCACCCTGTATAAACCCCGTATTGTAAAAGCGATTAAAGATACCAACGGGAATGTGGTTAAAGAGGTTGAGCCCGAGATCACCGGCGGATTGCCCGCATCCGCTGAAAACCTTGCCATTGTAAAAGAAGGGCTTTTTAAGGTGGTTCAGGGGGCCCGGGGGACGGCCCGGCGTGTCCGTCTTAAAGATATCGATATTTCCGGTAAAACCGGTACTGCCCAGGTTTTCAGTCGAAAAGCGGGTGAAAAATTTGAAAATGAGAAACTGAAACGGACACTGCAGGATCATGCCTGGTTTGTCTGCTACGCACCGGCGGAAAATCCGAAAATCGCCATCTCTGTGATCATAGAGCACGGTGAACATGGGTCCAGTGCCGCAGCACCTGTGGCCAGTGATTTGGTGGCAACCTACCTCAGATCAGATGAAGAAGCCCTTGTAACCCTCATAGAAAAAGAGGCCTCCCAGGACTCTCCGGACGCCCAGGAGGTATCACCATGATGTTTGACCGACGCCTGATTGAAAACTTTGACTGGGGCTTTTTAGGTATTGTCTGTTTGATCGGTCTTGCCGGGCTGGTGATACTTTATTCGGCCGTTACCGCCGGCTGGGACGGGGCCGGCCTTCATCCGCTTTTTAAAAGACAGGCCGTATGGATGGGTGTGGGGTTTGTGGTGATGATGAGTACCCTGGTCATCGACTTTCGGGAACTGAACAAGATGCACCTCTTTATTTATATTCTGTGTGTCGGGTTGCTGGTGTCCACCCTGGTGATGGGTACGATGGGGGGCGGGTCTCGGCGCTGGCTGGTTCTGGGGCCATTGCGGATGCAGCCCTCTGAACTGATGAAAATCTCATTGATCATGAGTCTGGCTGCCGTCTACTCCAGCAATGTCTCGCTTGAAGGGTTGGGGTTCAGGAATTTGATTAAGCCGGCCATTCTTTGCCTGATTCCCTTTGGGCTGATCGTTATCCAGCCCGACTTGGGCACGGGGTTGCTTCTGCTTCTGATTGCCGGCTCCATCACCCTGTTTGTGAAGGTGGAGAAAAAGGTGTTTTTTACCCTGGCCGGCCTTGGATTCTCTGCCGTGCCGCTGGTATGGTTCTTCGGTCTTAAAGAGTATCAAAAGGGCAGGATTCTCACCTTTCTTGATCCGGACCGGGATCCCCTTGGGGCCGGATATCATATCATCCAGTCCAAGATTGCCATTGGTTCCGGTATGATAACCGGTAAGGGGTTTCTCCAGGGAACCCAGAATAAATTGAACTTTCTGCCGGAGCAGCACACCGATTTCATCCTGTCCGTTCTTGCGGAAGAGTGGGGGCTGGTGGGCTGCGGCGTACTGCTGGTGCTCTATTTCTTTCTGCTCTTCTGGGGATTGAATATTGCCTACGCCTGCCGGAATATGTTCGGATCGTTGCTTGCCTTTGGGGTGACCATCATGATTTTCTGGCAGATTTTTATAAATATCGGCATGGTCATGGGGCTGATGCCGGTGGTAGGGGTGCCGTTGCCTCTGATTTCCTACGGTGGGTCATCCGTGGTTACCAATATGGTGGGATTTGGTATTTTGTTGAACATCAGTATGAGAAAATTCACCAGCGGATAGAATTTTTCACACATTTTTAATATTAAATTTTGTTGATGATTATTCAATTTTTTTATTAAAAAAGATCAAAAAAAGTGAATAATTTTGTTGCATTTTTTAGGGTTTCATGCTGGCCGGAAGGCCCGAAACATAGAGGTTTCGGACCGTGAAATTATTTGTGGTTCAATGTTGACAAATGAGTGGCCGGATGGTACTCAAGTCTCGATCTATTTTTGAATTTGGGTCAGATTTGGTAAGGATCTGGCCAATTAGATATAAGTGGTTGATTTTTTAGTAATCATTTAACTGGCGGAGGGAATTTTATGATAACTGTGATTCCTGATATATCATTGGTATATCAGATGATCAATTTCCTAATCCTGCTCTTTGTCCTCAACATGGTTCTCTACAAACCGATCCGTAACGTCATTAAGGAGAGAAAAGCCAAGGTCGACGGCCTTGCCAACGGTGCTGATAAAGCCGTCGCTGATCTCGATACCCAGAAAGACGCTTACAAAGACGGGTTGAAAGAAGCCAGAGCTGAAGGCTTGAAGAAGAAAGAAGCCTTTATCGAAGAGGCATCTATTGAGGAAAAGGAAATAATCGAGCAGATTAACAAAAAAGCTCAGGCCAATTTTGCCGCGATTAAGCAACAGGTGGCAGAAGAGACCGAGCAGGCCCGAAAAGCGCTTGAAGCCGAGGTTGACGCATATGCCAAGGCCATCGGTGAAAAGATACTGGGGAGGGCTTGTTAATGGACAAAATAGATTGGAAAAAATGTGTTAAGGTATCTGGTGCCGTCACGGTCATGCTCGCCGGCTCAAGTGCTGCAATGGCAGCCGGAGGCGGCGGCGAGGTCCACAACTACTGGCTCACCATCGATACCTGGAAAGCATTAAACTTTGGCATTCTTGCCGTGGCTGGTTTTCTTATTGCCAGAAAGCCTGTGGCCCAGTTCTTCTCTTCCCGTGCAAAAGATATCGAGGAAGAGCTGAGCGAACTGGAACAGAAAAAGGCTGACGCCGAGAAGAAACTGGCTGAGTACGAAGCCCGCTTCAGAAATCTTGAACAGGAATCCAAACAGATCGTTGAAGATTACATCAAGCAGGGCGAAGAAGCCAAGAAGAGAATCATTGCAGAAGCTGGCGCGCAGGCGGATAAGCTGGAAGATATGGCCAAACGGAATATCGACCAGGAATTCAAGGCTGCCAAGGCTGCACTTCAGCAGGAAATTGCTGAAATGGCAATGGACCGGGCAGAGGGAGTCATCAAAAAATCCATCAAAGCGGCGGATCAGGATAGACTTGTTGATCAATACTTGAAAAAGGTGGAGGCATAATGAAAAATCTTGCGGTTGCACGGCGTTATGCCAAAGCGTTGATCCTCATCGGCCAGGAAGACGGCAATGCGGATCAGTACAACAAGGAACTCCAGGGACTCGTGGGGCTTTTTGATTCCCAGGACGGATTTGAACAGGCATTGATCAACCCCCTGATCAACAAAAACGACAGAAAAAAGCTGCTCCTGGCGGTTGTTGACGGTGTTAAGGTTTCAGATGTGATGAAATCTTTCCTGATTCTGTTGTTTGACAAGGGGAGAATCGGTTTCTTGAGGGAAATCGCTTCCTACTACAACGACATGGCTGACGAACTCAACGGTGTGGTTAAAGCCACTGTAACGTCGGCACGTCGGTTGACCAAAAAAGCCACTGATAAAATTCAGAAATCCCTGGCGAAAAAGACCGGAAAAACCATTGTTCTTAGCGTAGAAGAAGATCCGAGCCT
>JAKSBB010000873.1 GCA_022361315.1 Desulfobacterales bacterium | reverse complement strand
GACCGGTGGGGGGAATGTGTCTATAATCCCTGGATTTCCAGGGGCTGTTTTACAACGGTCAGCAGCATTTTAAAGCGGCTTGCCGCATACACCGCATGGGGTACGTTGGCAGGCATAACCACTACCTGGCCGGGACCGGCTTCCAGGACCTCGTCGGCAATGGTGATGCGGGCAGTGCCGTCCAGCACCTGGACCATGGCATCTCCGGGGGAGGTGTGTGCGGAGATCTCTTCGTCCTGGTCAAAGGCGAACAGGGTAATATTGACGTGGGGCTTTGCCGCAAGGGTGCGGCTGACCACGCGGCCTTCCTCATAATCCACCAGTCCGTCCAGGGCAACGGCTTCTGAAAAGGGAATGTTTTTGATCAGTTCTTTTTTCTTATTTTTATCTGTCATGGCAGTATCCTCCTGCTGTTGTTGTCGGTTCTACCCAAAGGGTAAATCCAACATACACCGTATCTCCCAGGGATAAATTGATTCGGATCAAGAATGAATGCTTGATCAAACTATTACGGATCAAGAATACTTTATCTTACGCTTTTAAGGCTTGATCAAGATCCTCGAGAATATCATCAATATCCTCAAACCCCACCGACAGTCGAACCATATCTCCGGTTACTCCGGCTTCCACCAGCTCTTCGTCCGTGAGCTGGGAATGGGTGGTGGAGGCGGGATGGATAGCCAGGGTCTTGGCATCCCCTACATTGGCAAGGTGGGACACCAGGTTGAGGCTGTTGATGAATTTTTGTCCACCGTCCCTGCCGCCCCGGGTGCCGAAGACCACCATGCCGCCGAAGCCGTTTTCAAAGATCTCCTTTGCCAGGTCATGGGAAGGATCTTTTTCAAGACCGGGATATCTGACCCAGGAGACCTGGTCATGGTTTTCCAGGAACTGGGCCACCTTCAGGGCGTTTTTGCAATGGGCATCCATACGCAGGGAAAGGGTCTCGATGCCCTGGAGGATCAGCCATGCATTGTCCGGGCTGATGCAGGCACCAAGGTTTCTCAGGGGGCCAACACGCATTCTGATGATGAATGCAACAGCGGTAAGATCTCCGATATCGTGGGCCCAGCGCAGATCGTGGTAGGAGGGATCGGGATCATTGTACAGGGTGAACTTCGAATCACTCCAGTCAAAGGTGCCTGAATCCACCACAATACCGCCCAGGGCGGTACCATGGCCGCCGATCCACTTGGTAAGGGAGTGGATGACGATGTGGGCACCATGGTCGATGGGCCGGAATAGGTAAGGGGTGGTAAAGGTGGCATCCACGGCCAGGGGGAGGTGGTGCTTTTCGGCAATCTTAGCCAGATGGCGGATATCCGTTACATCCAAGGACGGATTACCGATAGCTTCGGTGAAGATCAGCCGTGTCTTATCCGTGATGGCAGATTCAATATCTTCCCCCTTGTCCGGGTGGACGAATTTCACCTTGATACCCATTTCAGGGAGCATGTTCTGGAACATGGTAAAGGTACCGCCGTATAAATTGGCGGTGGAGACCACCTCATCACCGTTTCCGCAGACATTTATGATGGTGTAAAAGATGGCGGCCGTACCGGAGGAAAGGGCCAGAGCAGCGGCGCCGTTTTCCAGGGCAGCAACCCGTTTTTCCAGGACATCCTGGGTGGGATTCTGGAGGCGGGTGTAAATATTGCCCAGCTCCTTGAGGGCAAAAAGGTTGGCCGCATGTTCGGTATTTTTAAACAAATAGGCCGAGGTCCGGTGAAGGGGGACACCCCGGGAGCCGGTGTCATCGGTCTGGATGCCGCCGTGGAGGGCCAATGTATTGAATCTGTGTGCCATGGGGGTTCCTTTCAATTGCTGTAAAAGATGTAATTAGTTTGCTTTAACTAACAACTGAGAGAGAACATATACACGTATATTGATCCGTCAAATTGAATTGGCAGAAAAATTGTTTTATGCCAAAACTCTTTTTAGAATTTGAACGCCTCCGCTGCCTGGTTGCTTAAGTATTGGGCTATTGGCATGGCCGAAGTGGCCGCCGGTGACGGCGCATTGCAGACATGTAGGGAACGTCCGGTTCTGGCGAACAAAAAGTCGTGGACCAGATTGCCGTCCTTCAGCACGGCCTGGGCGCGGATGCCTGCAGGGTAGGGGGACAGATCCCCGGCATGGAGGGATGGGCAGTATTTCCTGATCCGTCTCAGGTAGCCCGGCTTGTAAATGGAGTCGATCCATTCCCCGATACCGGATTTGAGATGGGTACCCATCACCTGCCAGAATCCTTTGAAAGTCAGCATATCCAGGGTATCGTATGGATCAATGTTCACCGGGCCGTATCCTTCCCGTTTCCACCCCAGAGTGGCGTTGGGACCAACGGTAACACTGCCGTCGATCATGGGGGTCAGGTGGACGCCCAGAAATGGCAGGTCCGGATCCGGAATGGGGTAGATCAGGTGGGATACGATGTCATTCAGGCGGTGCGGCAGGCAGTAATACTCCCCTCGGAAAGGAATGATCCGAAAGTCGATGTCAATGTCCATCATCCGGGCAAGACGATCTGCCTGGAGGCCGCCGCAGGCAATGAGATAACGGGTGGTGATTTGGCGGTGCCCGGCCTGTACCTTTATACCGGTGTCAGTTTCCCTGAGGGAGGTGACTTCGCTGCCAGTCATCACCGTTCCCCCGGCATGCCGGAAAACCGCCGCCATTTTGGCAGTGATTTTTGTGAAATCCGTAATCCCCGTGGCCGGCACTTTCAGGGCACCGAGGCCCACGATATTGGGTTCTATCCGGTTCAGATCCTGTTGACTGAGGCGGATGGTGCGAATACCGTTTTCGCGGCAACGTCCCTCAAGGGCATCCATCCGCTCCATTTCCAGAGGCGTGGTGGCCACCAGGAGTTTTCCGCATTGGCGAAATGGCAGGTTGTGGGTCCGGCAGAAGTCAATGGTGGCCAGAGATCCCCGTTTGCAGAAATCAGCCTTCAGACTGCCCGGCTGGTAATAGACCCCTGCATGGATGACCCCGGAATTGTGTCCGGTCTGGTGGGCGGCGAATTTATTTTCTTTTTCAATTAAAAGGATGCGGGCATCCGGATGCCTGTGTTTGAGTTCCATGGCCGTGGCTGCACCGACGATGCCACCGCCGATCAGGGTAATATCATAGTCTGTCACTGCTGTTTCCTCTGCCGTCTGTTTATCTATTGGGTTCTCAGTTACCCGGACCGTGATGATATCGCCATCATCCCGTCCTGTTTCTGCCGCCAGGCATTATAGCTCCGGTGTCGCCCTAATGCAACGGATCCCCATCATACGGGTGGGTTTTATCCGGGAGTCTGTTGACAATCCATAGATATATACCGTATTCTACCATCGTATCTATCGAAGTTTTGCGAAAAATGAGTACTTCAAAGAGCACCGGATGCGAGCGAAGTGCATCATAATTGCCTACGGGTGTCATGCGATATATCCAGTATCAATATATCGCTATTATATAGTGTTTAAACTAACCCTAATTTAGGAGGAAGATGTCCATGAAAAAAATGGTGATTATGCTTGCCCTGAGTCTCGGTCTTTTTACCAGCGCACCTGCCATGGGAGAAACCGTTGTATTTGCCACCGGAGAATGGGCACCTTTTATCGGTGAAACCCTTCCTGAATATGGCTTGCATCCCCAAATTATCACCAAGGTTTTCACCAAAATGGGATACGATGTCAAGTTTGATTTTATGCCTTGGAAACGGGTTTATCAATTGACCAAAAAGGGAGATTATATCGCCACGTTCACCTGGTCTAAAACACCTGAACGGGCAGAGGAGATGTTCTTTCCCAAGAACGAACTCTCCCTGTCAAAAGAGGTGGCATTCTATAAAAAGTCCAAATTCCCTGACGGGTTGACCCTTTCCGGTCTTGGGGATATTAAAACAAAAAAACTTAAGGTCGTGGGTATTGCTTCCTATTGGTATGAAAAGGCCCTGAAGGATTTGGGAATCAAGGTACATATCGTATCCACCGGTGATCTGGCCTGGAAGATGCTCAACGGCGGCCGGGCAGATATCATGATTGAAAACTACGACGTGGGCAATGCCGAATCCCAGGCATATCTGGGGCAGGGGAAAAACGCCGAATTCGGTATCACCGAGCCCCTTAAAACCCAGCAGATGTACCTGGTTTTTTCACGGGTTCATCCCAAGGCCAAAGAGGTAATGGCCAAGTATGACGAAACAGTTGCCGCAATGAAAGCTGCCGGCGAACTATAGATAAAATTACTTAGCAGATAAAATTATTTAGCATCTCTTCCCTCGCTTCCGGCCGGCATCGCCGGAAGCGAGGTTTTTTTATCCCTGAATTTCAAAGGCTCCCCATTGTATCCGGAAGAACTTTCTAAAAGAGATCCAGGTCCGGGTATAAATCGTGGGCACATTCCGGACAAATCCCGTGGCTGAATACGGCGTCGGAATGATCCTGAATATATGCTTCAATGGCCTGCCAGTATCCACCGTCATCTCTGACTTTTTTACAATTCGCACAAATGGGAAGAAAGCCCTGGAGGGTTTTTACCTCATCAAGGGCCTGGGTCAGTTCCTTTACCAGGGTTTCGTTACGGTCCTGGTGCTGCTTTCTTTCAATGGCCAGCGCCACCTGATCCGCCACCGACACCATGAGTTCCAGATCGGTTTCATCAAAAAGATCGGCATGGGTATAACTTTGCACCGCCATTACCCCCACAATGGTGTCCGGTGTTTTCAGGGGAACCCCCAACCATATCTCACAGGGGGTGCAGGACGGGATTCGTCTCTTGCTGTTGGCCCGGCGGTGGAGGATTTCTTGCCCGGTGATCAATACCGGCCGGCCGGATCTGAGAACCTGGGCAGTTTGGGACTCTGTTCCCGAAATATCCAGAACCGGTGGATAGCATTCATCCACCGTATCGATGCAATAGGGGAATGACACACTGTCATTGGCCGCATCGTATCGGGCAATAAAGAAATTGGTGGTGTCTATGACGTGGCCGAGGATACGGTGGATGGCTGCGTATAGATCCGCCAGATGGGCTGTGGTGTTCACGGCGCTGGATATACGAAACAGGGCCTGGGTGATTTCCTGAAAACGGGTTTGTTGCGATATCTCTGACTTGAGGCGGGCGATTTCCCGTCTCAGATCGTCCCGGCTCTTTTCTCCGGTCATATCTATGATCTCCTGAGTGTTTCTGATGATAGTAACACTAAGATTACCATCTCATTCCCGCCATTGCAATTGAATTTACACCCCATGTACCGGCATGGCGGGTGCTGACTCTGTGTTGTATTTGGATTGTGAATAAGGAGAGGACAAGAGTCGTCCCGGCTGATTCTCCGGTTTTTGAATTGTTCAATTTTTCTAAATTCTTCGACATTCGGTCCCGGGTGATTTTGGAATACTTAAAACTTCTGTCAGGTTCTAAATGGTTGTTGTCGTTTAACTTTCTGAAATTTATTGGAATTTTTATATTTTAGGCGCCTGGTACGCTTTCTGCTATT
>JAKSBB010001228.1 GCA_022361315.1 Desulfobacterales bacterium | reverse complement strand
GATTCATATATTCAGCACAATAGAAATCTCCCGGATAAAATCCAGGGCCTCGTCGGTTTTCTCCGGGAATTTGTTCAGGATTATCCGGATTACACCTACGACGTAAAACATATCTATGCGGATGGTGATTATGTCACCTTTCATTCCCATGCAACCCTGAAGAAAGAGGATCGGGGAAATGACCAAAAAGGAATGAACATCATAGATACCTGGCGGATTGAAAACGGAAAAATTGTTGAACACTGGGATTCCATCCAACCACTTGATGTATTCATGCGATTTTATGCCTGGATGAACGGCGGGGATATCCGAAATAAGAACGGGGTCTTTTAAATGAAAACAACATTTGAAAAAACAATCGTCGGCGGAATTGAAGTGAAGAACAGAATTTTTCGATCCGCAACCCATGAAGGGGCTGCAAAAGATTGGAAAATCAGTGACAGGATGCTTGATATCTACCGCAATCTTGCGGAAGGTGATGTCGGGTTAATCATCACGGGGTACTTTGGGTTTTCAAAAACCGATCATCACAACAGAGGCACCATTGTCCTGTCGGATGAGTCCTCCATTAAAGGTTTGAAAAAACTGACAGAAACCGTGCATCAACACGGGTCTAAAATCGTTACCCAGATCAACCATGGGGGATCTCAACTCCTGTCTCCGCCGGATGGCCGTGTTTACGGCCCTTCGGAAGTTGTTGATCCCTTCAGCGGGATTATGCCTGTGGCATTTACCGAAAGTCAGATTCGCGATCTGGTGACGGAATTCGGTGACGCTGCGGTTATGGCCCGGAGCGCCGGGTTTGACGGTGTGCAAATCCATGGCGCCCATGGATATCTTCTGAATAAATTCTTAAGTCCGGCCTCCAACAAACGAACAGATGACTATGGCGGAACACCTGTCAAGAATGCACGAATCATTCTGGACATATTAAAAGAAATTAAATCGAGATGTGGAAAGGACTATCCGGTTTGGATCAAGTTGAACAGTTCTGATTATCATCCCGCAGATGAAGGGTTGACTGAAGATGCTTTCCTTTTAATCGCAAAGGAATTGTCAGAAAATGGAATGGATGCCATTGAAGTCAGCGGCGGCACTCTGACGGGACGACATGCGCCAGCCGGTCAAAAAAACATGTTGCCTATCACCTCGGGAGTGCGGAAAAACTGGCCGAAGACATATCCGTCCCGGTTATCCTTGTGGGTGGACTCAGACAAATTGACATGGTTGATCGTATCATAGCCGAAACAAAAATAGCGGCAATATCCATGTCTCGTCCGTTGATTCGTGAGCCGGGACTTGTAAAAAGATGGGCTGCGGGTGACCGGCAGGAGGCCGCATGTATTGCCTGTAATGGCTGCTATAACCCAAATGGAACCATTTGCTTTTTTGAACTCGGGGATGAGGAAAAGGACGCTCAAAAAGAAGTCATGAAGTTTTTACGCTCACTGAAATCTTAGAAGTAAAAAATTCGAATACGAATACGCTGATTTTATTTCAACCCGGAATGGAGACAAGAGGTGCAAAAACGAATTATTAATAGAATGGCCAGATTATTTACCCGGTTTTCTCCATCGGAGAAACCCCTTTTATTCACCGGCGCCGGATCCACGATCAGGATGGCATCACTGGTCCGGGAGTCCGGATACAAACGCCCGCTGCTGATTACCGGGGCTACCCTCTTGAAACGCGGGCACCTGGATAACCTTTTAAGTCATTTTGAAACTGAGGGACTACAGGTGGCTATCTTTGACGGCATTCCCCCGAACCCCACTGATGAAGTTATAAGGGATGGTGTAAAAGCAGTGGCGCAAAGCAATTGTGACTGCCTGTTCGTGGTTGGCGGCGGGTCTGCCATTGATGCGGCCAAGGTGATTGCCGCGTGTTGCACCAACAATTTTAAGGTTGAAAATGCCGTTGGGCTCTTGAAGGTCAAGACACCGACGCTGCCCTGTTACGTTGCCCCAACAACTTCGGGAACCGGGTCGGAGGTCACCAATGCGGCCGTGATATCTGATTCCCGGACACATCAGAAGAAATTTGTGATTGATCCCAAGCTGATTCCGATGGCGGCCGCCCTTGACCCCCTGTTGTTGAAATCATTGCCGCAACGGATCACGGCTGAAACCGGAATGGATGCGCTAACCCATGCCATTGAAGCCTATACCTCCTTAAATCAGTTCAGTGATGCCGAACGGGATGCTGAACTTGCCGTTAAACTACTCATCAGGCATCTTCCCCGGGCCTATGAAAACGGAGACAATCTCGAGTCACGGGAGTGGGTTGCCATGGCATCCTTCCTTGCCGGGGCTGCATTTAACAAATCCGGGCTTGGCTATGTACACGCCATTTCACACCAGATCAGCGCCCATTACAATACATCCCACGGTCTGGCCAATGCCGTGCTTTTAACCCGGGTCATGCGGTTTAATAAACCCGCATGTGCCCATCGGCTGGCAGCCCTGGAACGCATTCTCGGCGGTGAGGCTTCAGGTGACAATGAAACCCTTGCAGACCAATTCATTGAAAGGATCGAGAAGCTTTCAGACCAAATCGGCATTCCCCGGAAAATAGAGGGGATAAAGTCAACGGACCTTGATACCATAACCACCAATGCGCTACGGGAGGCCAAATGGTCCTACGCTGTCCCACGGCTGATGAATCGGGCAGCGTGCAATAAGATTCTCATGAGCATGATAAAGTTTTCATGCGTAATGCCAGGGTCTGAGAGCCCCCAAAAAACTAAGGCCCATAGTTCATAACTTTTTTTATCCGGATACCGTAGATTTTGAATCTTTACAGCCTTTATCCGCAGTTAATGCCGAAGCCGTGATACAGATGAGAACTGCCTGAGACCGATATCGGACAGATGGTTCAGCGGTTCTGGAGTCTCGGATTGTCTTGAAGGAACCGGCGAAATTCAGGGGCCTGCATCAGCAGATCCCTGCCCTGTGCAATCAGGCGATCCACCTGATGGTTGGTCAGGCTGAAATTGGTGGGAACGGTGTTGAAATAATCCTGGCTCTGCGTGTCAAGAGTGTGAAATCCCAATTCAATGAAATAAGGGGTTACTTTATTTCCGGATGCGGACAATTCCTCCGTCCAGCGGGTAACGCTGCGTTTCATCAGGTCTAACGTCGCCGCATTATACCGATGGAGCTGGATGTCGGTCATGGTGTTGACCGTATCTTCCAGTGAGGGATCTTCGTTGGTGGATTCGATATTGTGCCGGGCGTGGGTGGCGGCGTTGACCGTAATCAGGACAAATTGTCTGCCCGGGCGCATATCCGCACGTCTGGACAATGAGCCGGCACCGCCCGCCACCTCCACCATCTCATAAATAGCCATGAGACCCAGATTGTCTGTAATCCCGCCGTCCACCAGATGGATATACCTACGGCTATCCTTATCCGCATAGGTTTTCAGACCTGCCACCACCTGGCTCACCTGGGCCGGAAGGTCGTCGGTCTCACGGGTCTGCAGATAGGTGTTGGCCGGGGTGCTGCACCCCGGAAAGTTTTCCAGCACCACAGGGGAGAATAAAATGGGTACGGCAGAAGATGCTGCAACGGCCCGTGCCACCGGAAAATTACCCAGATCCGAGCAAAGAAGGCCGAAATATTCCTGAAGAAAGGAAAACCGGACCCCACCGCCGAGGTCTGAGGCGTTGATAATGATCAAGGGGCCGCCGGCCGCTTTCAGATCATTGAAGGTGGCGTCGCCGAATACGTTCTTTTCGTAAAACTCAACCGCCATTTCACTTCTGGCCTTGCTTGAAAACCAGGTGGAGGGGCTCAGGAGGCGGTCCATCAATGCCCCGGACACGTCCCTGCGGAGAAAACGGGGTTCAAAATCGGTGAAAATGCCGTCGCCGTGCAGACCGTAGTAGGCCGCCGTAAAGCTTCCGCCGGAAACCGAAGAAATCAGATCCACTTCGTCGATCAGCCGGACTTCCCTGCCGCCGCTGATCACTGTATAATCCCGGAGCGCCTCAAGAACGCCGTATGACAACGCCGCAGCCCGGGTGCCTCCGCCTGAAAAGGCCAGCACCAGGGTGATGTTGTCTTCTCCGTGATGCATTGATTTTGTTTTGGGTGGATTTATAAAAGAATAGGGCACACCTGTTGTTTCACTGGCCTGTTGATTGCTGACCGTGCCGAAGCCGGCACAGCCCGTAAGGAGGGCAACAAGCAGCAAGAGGATGACAACGCCGGGATACCGCATCACTGTTTTTTGCTCCTAATTATCCCAGAAACCGGCGTGTACATCAGCAGCCTCATCTTCAAGCAGCGGGCCGATCACTTCAATGGGTTTTCGGCCCCGGGCAAACACCTCCCGGCAAGGCAGATAGAGCACCTCTTCGCTGTCTGTGCCGATGATGTCGTACAGGCCTTCTTCACTCAGGCCGTATACCACCCTGCGGACATTGCCCCAGAAGATGGCCCCGCTGCACATGGGGCAGGGCTCCGTACTGGTGTAAAGGGTGCATCCGGCAAGGAAATCATGGGAGTATTTTTTGCTGGCCATCCGCATGAGGCTGGCTTCGGCGTGGCCGGTACAGTCCTTTTCCGTTGAGATGATGTTCTCGGATTGAAGCAGGACCTTGCCTTCACCGTCTGCCAGAAGGGCGCCAAAGGGTTCGTTGCCTTTTTCCCTTGCCGTACGTGCAATATCAAAGGCCATGCGGATGAGTTTTTTATCTTTTTCTGTGTGGGGCATTATTCTGTCTTTTTTAAATGTATCGAATTATACAGGTTTACGAATCACGCCGTAGAATTCTCCGAATTGAATCTGGTAGGTTTCAATTTCAAGTCCGGCAAGACAAAGTTCCGATTTCAATTGTTCTAAGGTGTATTCGGTATAGTGTGTCTTATCCAGCCGCCATTCCAACCCCAGTTCTTTCTTGTACAGGGTTATCCAGTCACGGGTAATCATGGGAACGCGCAGCAAAAGTATAGGAGGTGTTTTCCGGGGTTGTTTTTCATAAATTTGAGTCAGGAATTCAACCCGTTCTTCAATATGTTCCAACACGTTGGACAGGACAAAGGCATCAACCTTTTCGTCATAGTTAAATGTCAATGCATCCGCACATAAAAAAGTTATATTTGCTCCGTTCCTCACTTCTTTTGCCTGATTTATGTTTTTAGGGTTTAAATCAATACCGGTGACCTGACGGCAGGCTCCTGCCATTTTTTGTGTCAGATTGCCGTTCCCGCATCCGATATCCAATACATGCCATTCGGAATGCAGCCGTGCCGTGAACCACTTGTGATATTGCATAATACGGTGCTTGGGATGAAGTTTACCGGGTTCCAGTTCTGGACTGATGGCACTGGCAGCTTTGTAAGTAAAGGTGTGAAGAGAAAGTACCGCCTTCAACATAATCCGGGCAATCGCAGGGGATTTAAAAAACATTTTGATAAGTCGTTTCATGTGGGTAAACTCCAAATTTTGCCAGTTGAAAGTGATTCACATCATGTCCGCTCCCTGTTTAGAGTTGCCAGGGTTATTTGTCAAGTAGCTTTATCTTCACCTAATTGGTTTGCCAGTGGCAGGTAATTTGTGTTTCCTATGTTTTTAAACTGAAATATTATACATGTATATACAAGTTGTTTTTTTTGTGATAATTTGGGACCGTTAAATTATTGGATAACCAAAAAAAGAGGGTGGATCATGAAGAAAATCGTTGAATGTGTCCCGAATTTTTCAGAGGGGCGTAATACGGAAACCATTGAAGCCATTGCCGAAGCCATCAGGAAAACCCCGGGATGCAGTCTGCTGGATGTGGACCCGGGAAAATCCACGAACCGGACGGTGTATACCTTTGTGGGGGAACCTGCCGCCGTCGTAGAAGGGGCGCTGGCTTCCGCCAGAGTGGCCAGGGAACGGATCGACATGCAGACCCATACCGGCGAGCACCACCGCATGGGCGCTATGGATGTCTGCCCCTTTATTCCCGTTGCCAACGTGACCATGGACGAGTGTGTGGAGATATCCAAGGAATTCGGCCGCCGGGCGGGTGAAGAACTGGGTATTCCCATCTACCTTTATGAAGAGTCCGCCACCCAGGCGTATCGCAGAAAATTGCCCCAGATCAGAGAAGGCCAGTATGAAGCGGTGAAAGAACGAATCGTCATGCCCGAGTGGAAACCGGATTTCGGACCGGCTGAGTTTATCCCGGAATGGGGTGCCACCGTGACCGGTGCACGGTTTTTTCTCATTGCCTACAATGTGAACCTCCTGTCCACGCCGAACCAGGCCCACCGCATCGCCCTGAATCTCAGGGAGGCGGGACGCGGTCCGGAAGAGCCGGGGCAGTTTAAGGAAGTGAAGGGAATGGGCTGGTATGTGGCGGATTACAATCTGGCCCAGGTCACCGTCAACCTGAACAATTACCTGGTGACCCCACCCCATATACTTTATGAAGCGGTCAAGGAT
>JAKSBB010000007.1 GCA_022361315.1 Desulfobacterales bacterium | reverse complement strand
GAAGGACATCCGTCCGTCCTGGTGTCTGCGTTTTTCTGCGATGTTTGCCTTGCAAAGTACCTTGATTCTCGCAGATACCATGGAGGCTGCATTGATGGGGTACATTTTAAACGGTACCAGGATGCCGTCCACCCGGAACCGGACCTGAAGGCGTTCGTCAAAGGGCTCGATATGAATGTCGCTGGCCCCCTGGTCAATGGCGTTGGATATGATGGCGTCCACAATGCCGATGGCCGTGTTTTCGTCCACAACGGCTTTGGCGCGGGCGGTTCCGCTGTCTATACGTTCCAGCTTTTTTTCAATCATATTGGGCGAGGCAATGCCCATGATGAAATTTTTGCCGAACAGTTTTTGAGCCCCCTGGATATCCGATTTGTTAAAAGGATCTGCAAAGGCTACCAGGGGTTTGTCCTTGACCTTTTTTACGGGCAGGAAATTGTTGGCCATACACCATTTTATCGGGATGTTCTCTAACAGCTTGTTGTCCACATCCTGAATGGACAAATCGATAAAGGGGAAGCCCAGCTGAACGGAGAGCGCTTCAATGAATGCGCTCTCACTCATGAATTGGTTCTCAATGATGATTTGGCCCAGACGCTTGTTTTTATTGCTTTTTTGGATGCTCAGGGCCGCATTTAATTTCTCTTTTGGCAGGTAGCCGAATTCCACCATGAGGTCGCCGATACGCAGGGAGAGGTGGTTTCGGCGCAGTACATCCTTAACCTTTTCTTCTTCAATGTACTTGAGGTCTTTGAGGGTGTCCAGAAGGGTCTTGCCGGGTGACAGTTTCGACTTCACCCGCATGGCGTATAATGCCTTATCCCGGGTGAGTAACCCTTCTTTTATTAGAAGGGAGACAATCTCTCCGGGTTCCGTATCAATATTTTGACGACCCCTTGGATTCAATTCGCAGCGTTCCTCTTGGATTTAACCCATTCATATTGAAGAATTACGACTAATTAGCAGGCACTGGGCTATACGTCAACTCTGGGTGTCTTATTCTTCAGTGGCGACAGAGGCATTCCGGTCGTACGACTGGTCGAGTTTTTCCTTCTCAAGGGAAACAATGCGTTGCAGGTCCCGGTGAGGAACCCCTTTTTTCATGCCCGGGCAGGAATTGGCCATGATATCCCAGTTTTCAGGGTTTTTGATGATGGTCTTGATGTAAGGCCATGCCCTGCACATATAGGGCTTCACCGGATGGATCGTGCATTGTTTGTCCGGATCAAAAAAGATGCAGGTTCCTTTATCATTCAGGGTCAGTACCGGTCGTGAACCGGACATGTCACAATAGGTTTCCACAAAAGTTGCCGGATTCGCGTTGATGAAAGCGGCAATATTCTCAATGTCCGACCGGGAAATATAAGTTCCTCCGAATCCGTTGCAGCATTGGCCGCAAAGCCGGCATTCAAAAATGTCCCGGGCAGTAAGTTCGTTAACATCCATATCTTTTTTCCATCGCTTTCTGCATGGTCAGGGGGTCTACGTACTGAAGATCGCCCCCCATGGGTACACCCGAGGCGATTCGTGTCAGCTTGATACCGGTGGCCGCCAACCTGGTCTGTATAAAGGTGGCTGTTGCTTCTCCCTCCACATTGGTTTTTGTGGCCAGGATGATTTCAGAAACCATTTTCGGATCTGCCCGGGTGAAGAGTTCCGCCAGCCGGATGTCCTCAGGGCCAATGCCGTCAATGGGGGAGAGTGCTCCCCCCAGAATATGATACAGCCCGTTGAATGCGTTGGCTTTTTCCACGGCAGCCATATCGGTGGGATTTTCAACGACACAGATAACGGATCGGTCCCTGGCCGGATCTGCACAGATCCGGCATTGCTCCGTTTCGCTCAGGGCAAAGCAGATCTCACAAAGCCTTACACTGCTTTTGAGTTCAATGATATCTCCGGCCAATGCGGCAGCTTCATGGTCAGGGGCATGAAGAATGTGCAATGCCAGCCGTTCCGCTGTTTTCTTTCCGATTCCCGGCAATGTGGACAGCGAATCAATGAGCTTCAGTATCGCTTCTGGGTAATGGTTCACCGGTCCTTACACGCTTATCCTTTTGCAGGCGGGATTATAAGCCCGGTATGTTAAAACCACCGGTGAGTTTGCCCATCTCTGAAGAAATCATTTCCTGGGATTTGTTCAGGGCGTCATTGACAGCAGCCATCACCAGGTCCTGAAGCATTTCAATATCTTCCGGATCTACCACTTCTTTTTCAAGGACGATGGATTCGATTTTCTGGCTGCCGTTGGCAACCACCTTAACCATACCGCCGCCTGCAGACGCTTCCACTGTTTTCAACGCCAGTTCCTGCTGGGTTTTCAGCATTTTCTTCTGAAGCTTCTGTGCCTGTTTCATCATGTTGTTCATATTTTTCATCTGATATGACTCCTTGGGTTACAATTTATAGAATGACCTCTCCGTCAAACAGGCGTCTGGCCTCCTGAACCATTGGGTGCATGGATGCGGCTTGCCGCGCCTGTTCCTCTTCTTTTCTTTTCTGGGAAGGTGCGGCTGTCTCTGTTTGGGTTGTCATGATTATCTTAATCGGTTTGCCCATATGCGTCTGACTCAGCGCCTGAAGTTCCTTATCCTTGTTCTTCAGACGTTTGGATTCAAATGCAGAACATCCGTTCAGTTCGACGGAAACCTTGCTTTTATCTGATGTGTCGGCCCTGCCTTTTGAGAGCAATGCATACAGGGACGGCTGTTTTTCCTGGAGTATCCTGAGAAAATCCGTCCAGGATGCTGATCCGGTTGTCGGTTTGGGGGCCGGTTCCGGGACGGGCGGGAGTCCCTGGGGGGGCGCACCCGTTCTGTTTTCATGTCCCTGAAAGTGTTCCGGGGGTGGTGTCGACTCATATGTATGTGGCACAGCAGGTGGTGCTTCCTGAACGGCAGGTGCCGAAACCGGTGGTTCTGTATGTCTTGGTGGCTGTGGTGGCGCTGCCGGCTGTACGTCCTGACGGGGTGCGTGATCCTGTTCGGATTGACCAGGGGGCAACGGTCTTGGGGGCTGGGGATGACGGTTTTCTGTCATCGGCGTTGCCGCCTGTAAATCCGGAGCCCCGGTAAATTTTGTGTCAATCTGGCGCGCCAGGGTGTCCAGCTTGACGATGATGTCGTCCAGCTGGGCACCTGAGTTGATCTGGATCAGTTTTAACAGCACCATTTCCACTGCGGTCTGGGTGTGTGAGGACAGGCGGACCAGTGCGTCGTCGTCAAGCAGACGCTGGAGCAGGAGACTGAGGTAGGCCTGCGGGACTTGTGCCACCGATTGAAACAATGCCTCTTTTTCGGAATCAATAAGGTTCAGCGCCGGTGCTTCTCGTCCACATAGCTTGATGATATTCAAATTCCGGAAATGGGCGATGACATCTGCATAAAACTTCTTCAGATCCATACCTGAATCGTTTACCTTATCCACCAACCGGATGAGACCGGCACCATCCTTATTAAATACAGCGGTGGATAGATCAGACATGATTTTTCGATCCATCACCCCAAGGCTGTCCACCACCGCTTCATGGGAGATGGTCTTCTCGGGGCTTGAGGAGAGTACCCGGTCCAGAAGGCTGAGCGAATCCCTGATGGAACCGTCTGCCTCCAGGGCAATTAAATCGAGGCTCTCCTGGGCGATGGTATACGCCTCTGCAGTGCAAAGGTTACCTAAATGACCGGCAATCTGTTCCAAAGGAACCCGGGAAAGGTCATGCCGCTGGCACCTGGACAGGATTGTGGCAGGAATCTTATGCACTTCCGTGGTGGCAAAGATGAACATAACATGGGCCGGCGGTTCCTCAAGGGTTTTCAGCAGTGCATTAAAAGCGGCCACGGACAGCATGTGCACTTCATCAATAATATAAATTTTAAACCGCGCGGATGAGGGCATGTAGGTGACATTTTCCCTCAGATCCCTGATCTGCTCCACGCTGTTGTTTGAAGCGCCGTCGATTTCAAACACATCAGCACAATGCCCGCTGATAATATCGGTACAGATTTTACAGGTGTTGCAGGGGGTGGCCGTAGGACCCTGAACACAGGTCATCGCTTTGGCCATTATTCTGGCGATGGTGGTTTTTCCAGTCCCCCTCGGGCCGGTCAGTAATATGGCATGTGCCACGCGGTCCGCAGCTATGGCATTGGTAAGCGTGGTTGTTACGTGACCTTGCCCCACGACATCTTCAAAGGTCTGGGGCCGGTATTTTAGGGCGAGTACTTGATATGACATGAACTGCGGTTTTTCAGCCGGTCAGAATGAGAATTTCATCTTTTCTGCATCCACTGCCGGGCCATTAAGT
>JAKSBB010000799.1 GCA_022361315.1 Desulfobacterales bacterium | reverse complement strand
GGATGGTCCGGTCCCAGATGGCATTTGCCGCAGTTTTCAGGCTGTCTTGCCCGGGAGGCGGAAAAATCATGCTTGGAATGACAGGCGTTACAGACACCCTTGGTGCCGTCGGGATTGATCCGGCCGATACCGGAGTTGGGCCAGGTGTTGTAGTCCATCTGCGGGGCGTCGGTCTTTGACCGCAGGGTATTGCCGTCCTTATCCCGTTTCAGGGCGACGACAGAACCATGGCACTGCCAGCAGCCGGATGCCATGTTGCCTTTGTTGGTGGGCATGCCGCCCACGGTTTCCGCCAGCATGTTGTCCAGGGACGCCATGATTTCGCCGGCCGTGGCATGGTGAGAAATCGCCATTTCCTTGGCTTCGGGCTCATGGCACTTGGCACAATCGTTGGGAGAGAGGATGGCCTTGATGAAGGCGCCTTCATGCTGGTAGCCCATCTCGTCGCCTTTTTCCGCCGCATGGCAGGTGTAGCAGCCCACCTGACCTTCCTTGGCAGCTGCATGGGCGGAGTTCTCCCACTGCAGAACCAGGGACTTGTTCTCTTTAAGATGACAGGTGATGCATTTCTTGTTCATTTCCTGATTTTTGGGATCTTTCACGTCAAAGGACGCCTGGGTCAGTGCCATAGCCGAGCCCGCCGTAAAAATCCCGAAAACGATAATAACCAATAATGACCTGAGTAAAGTCATAAATGTTACCCTCCAGTAACTATCCGTTAACGTTGCCAGCCGGTCTTTGCCGTTACCGGCCGGTTCCCTTCCCGTGAACACATCACCTCCTTTCAACCACTTTTATTTATAATGACCGAACTTATTAATTATAATGACCGAACTTATTAATCGCTTAGGATTCGTTTTCCCCTGCCCAGAAGGGAAAGATCCGGCTCAATACCCAGAGGATGATAAAGGGGATGGACATCACGATGATTACCGCAAGGATGCCCTCCTTGTCGAACCACTCGGGGTGAAACTCGGTATATCCCCGGGCACTTTTGCTCATGAGCTGGCCGCCGATGACCACGTTCCAGCGCATAATCAGCACCTGGAGCAGCAGGATGGCCGATACGACCGCCGCCAGCAGGTTGTAGACCGGTTCCTTCAGTTTTATCAGCCCCATCACCCCCAGCAGCAGCAGGGGAATCACCGAACAGATCTTCACCTGCCAGAGCCAGAATGAAGAGGCCAACGGCCCGTTGAGCAGTCCCTCAACCATGTGGTGGTATCCGGTTTTCAGGTAGCTGTGGGAGAAGACTTCCAGCATCTCAAATGAGAATGCCAGGATGAAAAACAGGGTCAGGGTTTTCACCATGGTGACGATGCAGCCGTGATCCACCGGCCGCCCCCTGAATCTGCGGATAATAATATAGGCCAGGATAATGGCAGAGATCCCGGAAACACAGGCGGAAAACAGGAAAATCACCGGCATCAGCGGTGTTGACCAGGTGGGGTTGGCCTTTACCCCGCCGAAAATAAACCCCACATACCCGTGGAGTACGGCGGCAATGGGGATACCGATCCCCACAAGAATTTTAATAATCTTCTGATCCAGGGCCATGGCTTCGGGTGACAGATCCGTGCTGTCAAAGGTGATGGCCCTGTAAAGGAACTCAAGGGGCCCCTTTGCCGTTTTACGAAGTTCCACCAGCACCGGCCGGTAGACGAAGAGGATGATAAACACCAGCACCCCCATGGAGACGGCAAAAATATAACCGAATCCGGCCATGGCCGAACTGGGGCTTGGTGTAAGCAGCATGTTGAAGTTCCTTTCGGGCCGGCCAAGGTGGAGCAGCAGCGGCAGGGTGGCGCAGCTCAGGAAGGCCAGGGCGAACAACAGGGAAAACCGTGCCACGGGTTTCAGGCTCTCCACCCGGAAGAGGTAGTACAGGGCGGCGATAATGAAAGCACCGTCAACAAGTCCCGTGATGTAAGGATAGAGCACGATCATCATGGACCAGTGCACGTGAAGATCGTTGGGGAATACATAGTTGGACACCAGCATGGTGGATGCGCCGATGGATTCGGACGCTTTGCTGGCCAGCATCATGATCGGATTCATCAGACCACCTCCCTTCTGGCACCTTTGTAATAGAGGGCCGGCCAGGTACCCATTTCCTTTTTCAGCACCGTCAGCACCCCGGGGCCTTTGAGAATTTTATAGACCTCGCTGTCCTTATCCTTGAGGCTGCCGAATTTACGGGCAGAGGTGGGGCAGACATCCACACAGGCGGGCAGCAGGCCTTTGCGAACACGGTGGTAACACCAGGAGCACTTGTCCACAACCTTGGAAACAGGATGGAGATAGCGCACCGAATAGGGGCAGGCCTGGATGCAGTAGGCGCAGCCCACACAACGTTTATCGTCCACCAGAACGAACCCGTCCGGAGAAGTAAAAGTGGCACCTACGGGACAGACCTGGACACAGGGGGCCTCCTGGCACATGTTGCAGAGTTTGGGAACGAAGAAGGTATCCCGGATCTCCTCCTGGATGTCGGTTCTGGGATTCTGGTAGCCGTCCAGCCCCCCGTTGGGGGCATCCACATAAACCTGGTCGGAGAAGCCTTTGACATAACGTTCCACCCAGGTGCGGTAATTCCCGTCAGGAATATTGTATTCCCGCTTGTCTGCCACGCAGCAGCTGCCGCAGCCGATGCAGCGGGTGATGTCCACGATAAAGGCAAACTCCTGATCCAGAATGTCATATTCAGAATTCCGGATTCCCGGAATCTGTTCGGGTGGCATCTGACCCTGGGGAAATTGCCCTTCAAGGGAGCCCGCCCCCATGGGAAAAGCCAGATAAAGAGAGCCGGCGATGGTACCGTTGAGTACCTTCTTCAAAAAGGAGCGCTTTTTCATGTCCGGTGACGGCGGCTGTATTTTCATATCTTTTCCTCCGTAAGTCCCGTGATCTGTCTGGCCCGCTTGATGTATTTCATCGGGGCATGGACATGGTGGCACTGGTTGCAATTATGGGTGAGCTTGACCTTCTGGGATTCCAGATGCGCCGGCATGGCAACGGTTTTAATTACCTGGTCGGGACGTGCCTTGATTTCGGTGTTGTGACATCGCAGGCAAAGCGTGGTGATGTCCCGATCCGTTTTCACCGGCAGGGTGCCGATCTTTTTCTTGCCGTCCGTATGATCTGCCCAGGGACCGTGGCAGAACTCACAGGATATGGTGCTGTGAAGCCCGGACTTGTGAACCTTTGCCTCGTAGGTGTGGCAGGCGTAACAGGATGAATTGGTCCCGTGCCGGATCGGCAATTCCGTATTTTCCACAATGGCATCCGCCCGGTAAGGACCGTAAACGCCGAAAGATTCCGGCACCAACAGTCCCTTGAGCAGCAGTCCGCTGCCCCCCATGATGCAGACACCCAAGGTCAGGATGACCAGACGCATCTTGTAGCTTAGACCCACATGCACCTCCTTTGTGATGTTGGCTGAGCGCCTGCCGGGCCTGGGGATATTTCGTTGTCAAACCCTGAACAGACGCACAGGTATGGCTGTCCATGTTAAAGACTTATCTGACTTTATAAACAAAAGAAAAAATTACCAGCAAGGAACGATTCTGTAACAGTTGCAACAATATCATTACACCGGTGGTTACGGCAATCATTTTATCACATT
>JAKSBB010000062.1 GCA_022361315.1 Desulfobacterales bacterium | reverse complement strand
GATAGATCAGGCCTGTGATGATTCTTTGTCCTTCCAGAAGATTGTATATGACCGATTCCAGTTCTTTTCGGGTCGATTTTTTTTTGGCGAGCATCCATGGGGCGGTGACATCGATATATTTGTTCATTTTCCCGATGAACTTCCAGATGGCGGACAGAGCGTTATGAAAGGCGAATTTATCCATGGCGTTTTCGAACCGCTCCACGGCCTCCATGGCGTCCGACTGAAGCCCCAGTTCCAGGCCGGGCTCAATGGCCGCATCCCTGCATTTTTCAGTACAGGCCTCCAGCTGGGCCCGGACCTTTATTCGGTGGGTCAGCAGATGTTCCGTATCCGTCCGGTCGCTGAAATAGACGTTTCGCAGTTCGCGGAAATGCGCATGCTGGGCAGCCACCAGGTCACCGATGGCCGTCCGCAGGTTTTTCCTGGCAAAGTTGGGCCAGACCAGAAGGGAGGCGGCAAGACCGATCACAAGCCCCAGCACCGTATCCAGCAGCCGCTCCGCCCCGCTCTGCCACAGGAGGGGGAAGGTTGAACTCAGCACCAGAACCAGCGGTGCAGTCAGAAAACTGATGAATATGATGTAATTCCGGTCTTTGAAATAGAACATCCAGAAGAGCATCGCAAAGGCCAGTCCTGCCACGGCAAAGGCAGGCAGACGCAGATATGCCAGGAGTACTCCCAGGATCACCCCGGCCAGGGTACCTGCCATCCGCCGCCAACTGATATTCAGGGTGCCCCCCAGGGAAGGCCGCATGACCACCAATACGGTGATCGGTACCCAAAGGGCATGGTGAAGTTCCAGATATCGCACCAGGAACACAGCGGCAGTAATGGCAACGGCTGCCCGCAGGGCATGACGGAACAACGGGGATCCGGGACGCAGTTCGCCCATAAGGCGTGATAACGGTTCAAATGCCATGTGCATCCGCCTTCAGGCTGAACCGCTGATCTGCCAGGGCCATCATGTCCCAAAGCTCCCGGGCGACGCTTTTCAGTTCATAAACCGCCCCCCAGGCCTCCATGAACTGCTCCTGGGACTCTTCTCCCCGCCGGTATCCCTTCATCTCCACAAGGGTGTTCTGGATTTCTTCGATATCCGCAAATACAGGGTCGAAGTCCGGCCGTTTATAGGTGGCGGACTTCATCTCCGCAAAGGCATCAAAGGCACCTATGATACCGGACGCTGCCGAATCAAACCCTTTTTTTAAGCGATAAAATTCTGGTCTATCGTCGCAGAAACCGATATGCTGGGACAACCCCACCAGGGATTCGTACAGCCTGATCAGGCCGAAGTAGTACATACCGGCGCCCCCGGAAAAAGCGCTGCCTTTAAGCGGATCAATGTTGAAACTTTCCATAAAGATTCTGTAGCGCCGGATGGAAGCCATGGCTTCCCCGCTCATATATTCAAGGCTGGCCTCGGTCACCCTGGGATTCCGGATACGGGCGCTGAGCCCGTCAAAAAAGGTGCCCATGTCTTCAACTGCCAGGCGGGCCGATGACAGCAATGCTTTATTTGGATCAAAGGGCCAGAGATAAAAATTCACCCAGAAAGCAATGCTTCCGCCCCCCAGAAGACAAAGCGATCGTATCAGCGCAGGTCCGGTGCCGGCAGGCTCAAAAACGGATATCATGGAGACCACAAGACAACCAATGCCGAGGGTGGATGCAGATACGCCCATGGATGCCACCAGAAAGCAGACGAAAGAGAGAATAAAAACAAAGGTAAGGCTCAAAAAAGGATGACCTGCGACGCTTGCGGCAACGGGCACGGTTACCGAAACAGTTCCCAGAAGAATGAGGGAATACATTTTACGCCGCGTAAGCGTACTGCCCGTTCGGAAAATCAAGGTGCACAGGGAACCGATCAGCCACCACAGAAGCATATCACCCTCCAGAGAGAGTAGCAAAGCGACGCCCATTGCGGCCAG
>JAKSBB010000286.1 GCA_022361315.1 Desulfobacterales bacterium | reverse complement strand
TCTCACCGGTATGAATCCGCTGGATGGCCTGGGAAAACAACGGGGCCGCAGACAGGACCGTCAGGCCGGGGAATTGTTTTTCCCCGGGAACATCCACCGTGTTGGCCACAACGATCTCCTTGATGGGGGCTTTGCTGAGGTTTTCAACAGCCTTACCGCAGAGCACCGGATGGGTGGCGCCCACGTAAATGTCCCTGGCCCCGGCAGCTTTCAGGGTTTCCACGGTGGTGACCAGGGTGCCGCCGGTGGAGATTTCATCATCGAAGATAATGGCATCGTGTCCTTTGACATTGCCCACCACAAGGCCCTGTTTAACATCGGAGTCGCTGATGCGGCGTTTGTCTATGATGGCAAGGGAGGTGTTGAGGCGCTTGGCAAAGCGGCCGGCCCGTTTGGCGCCACCGGCATCCGTGGCCACCACCACCACGTTGGACAGATCCAGGTGGCCGGCAAAATAATCGCAGATGGTGGGCATGGCCGTGAGGTGATCCACCGGCATGCTGAAAAAACCGTGGACGGAATCGGCGTGGAGGTCCATGGTCAGGACGCGGTTGGCCCCTGCGGTTTTGAGCAGGTCGGCTATCAGGCGGCCGGCAATGGAGATCCGCGGGGCGTCTTTTTTATCGGAGCGGGCATAGGAGTAATAGGGGATAACTGCGGTGATCCGCTTGGCTGAGGCGCTTCTCAGGGCGTCCAGCGTCATCATCAGGGACATGATATTGTCACTGACAGGTTCGGTGAAGGACTGGACCACAAATACATCTTCTTCCCGGACACTTTCCCCGACCTGGACAAATAAATTGTCGTTGGAAAAACGGGAGGTGGAAAGGGGGCTCAAGGGAATCCCGATATCATCGCAGATGGCCTGGGCAAGGCTGGCATTGGAACCGCCTGAAAACACTTTTAAATCATTTTTCATGGATACTTTCCCGACAAAAAATAAGGTTATCCCCAACTGGGAGGCTGCCCTTTTTCATATCAGTTTCCGGTGAAAAATGCCAGGAGCCGGACCATAGGAAAGGCCGTGAACCGCGTTACATATCAGGCTTTGTCAAATCATAATACAAACCTAATTTTTCTCGATGGTGTTGGCCAATAATTTATCGTTTCCATTGAACTCATCAAGGGGGCAGGGCTTGGAAAAATAATACCCCTGGGCAAATTCACAGTTCAGGTGTTTGAGGGTGTCCAGTTGCTCCCGGGTTTCCACCCCTTCCGCCACCGTAGTGAGCCCGAGTCCCTTGGAAAGGGACAACACCGCCCTGACAATGGCGTCGCTTTCCCGCCGGGTGTCCATGGAATGGATAAAAGAACGGTCGATTTTGATCTGGTCTATGGGAAACTGCTGCAGATAGGACAGGGATGAATATCCGGTGCCGAAGTCATCGATCACCAGGGTAAACCCCTCGTCTTTGAGTGCGGTGAGTTTCTCAACTGCAGAGGCCGTATGGGCCATCAGCAGGGATTCGGTGAACTCCAGTTTGATGGCGGAAGGTGCGATGCCGCTGTCAGATACCGTGCGGATCATCTCCTCGGCGAAATGGTTGCGCAGGAATTGCTTGATGGAGACGTTGATACTCATGGTCAGGTGATCACCGAATGTGCGTTTCAACCTTTTTAATCCCCAGCAGGCCTCGGCGATGATCCAGTCTCCGATGGGGCCGATCAAGCCGGTTTCCTCGGCAATGGGGATAAAGCGGTCCGGGGGAATCAGGCCGTTTTGGGGATGCTGCCACCTGACCAGGGCTTCCATACTTTCCACCCTCCCGTTTTCGGTGCGGACGATGGGTTGGAAGTGGAGGGTGAGTTCCTTTCTTTCCAGGGCCATCCGGAGTTCTTTTTCCAGGGACATGCGCTGCAGCAGGTCCTGGCGCATCTCCGGGGTAAAGAAACGGAACCGGGCTTTGCCTGCATCCTTGGCCTGGTACATGGCCAGATCGGCATCCCGGAGCAGTTGATCCGCCATATCGTAGGATCTGGTGTCGAATACAATGCCGATGCTGGCTGAAATATGAACGGCATTTCCATCAATATCAAACTCGGATTCCGCCGCCTTCCGGATTCTGGAAGCGATGGCCTTTACCTGGCCTGCATTCTCCACGCCGGACAATAAAACGGCAAACTCGTCTCCCCCCATCCGGGCCAGGGTGTCTCCCTGGCGCAGGTGCTGCTGAATCTTGCCGGTGACTGCCCGGAGGAGTTTATCCCCTGCCTGGTGACCGAGACTGTCGTTGACGCTCTTAAACCGGTCCAGATCGATCAAGAGCACCGAAAACCGGTAGGCCTTGTCTTTCGGCAGTTCCGGGTTTTTTTGCTTTTGAATGGCAATCTGAAGCTGGTCTGCAAAGAGCAGGCGGTTGGGAATACCGGTCAGGGCATCGTGAAAAGCCTGGTGTCGGAGTTTATTTTCAAACTGTTTCCTCTGGGATATATTTTCATAAAAGACAAATACCCCCTGCACCCGGTTGTTGATCTTCACCGGATACGCCAGGGCGGACACATGGATTTCATACCCCTGCTTGTGAAAGCACCGGGTTTCGATGGACATGCTGCCCCGGTTCAGGGCTTCCCGGATCAGACTGTCGTGGGCGTCCTTCATGTCATCGGCCACGGAAAATCCTGCGGTTTTTTTATTGATGATTTCCTGCCGCTCATATCCCACCAGGTCCGAGAAGCTTTTGTTGGTATCAATGATCTTGTCGTCCGGTCCCACCAGAATGATGCCGTGGGGGGAATTCATGAACAACTCTTTAAAGTATACCTGGTTCTTTCTGGCCGAGGCCTGGACACCGGCCAGGTCCTGGTTGGCTCGGCTCAGTGCGTGGCGGGATGCCTGGACCTGGCTGGTTTTTTCCCTGACTTCATCCGCCAGATAATCCCTGTACCGCTTCAGCTCCAACTGGGATTTGATCCGGGCCAGGGTGACCTCCGAGTTCACGGGTTTCCGGATATAGTCCACAGCGCCGGCCTGAAAACCGGCCGCCTCATCCTCATCTTCGATTTTTGCCGTCACAAAGATGACGGGGATTTCCCGGGTCTCTTTATTGGCCTTGAGTTTTCTGGCCACTTCATATCCGTCCATCTCCGGCATCATGATGTCCAGAAGCACAAGATCCGGTTTAAGGCCGCCGTCTACAATGTCCAGTGCCATGGGGCCGTTCACAGCCACGGAGATATCGTACTCTTCCATGAGAATCGCACCCAACACATCGATATTGGCCGGTGTGTCGTCAACAATAAGTATTCTTTCTTTTATCATCTTTTTTCCAACGTTCTGTATGGGTTACCCTGTCGGGCAAGTATTGATTTCATTTTCCAGGGTCTTGAATGTGTCTCTGGCCTTCTGGAACTCGAACCGTTTGATCTGGGTCTCCAGTTGCATGGCCCTATCGCCGAATGTGGTTGCAGACAGCTTTGCGGCAAGGTCCCGGGAAAACGCCTTGGCCGTCAGGCTGTTTTGTTCGATCAGCCTGCCAAGTTCCGTTACCATTGCCGGAACGTCCGGGGGGATCTCCCGGGATAGGTTTGCCTGTGGTGAATGGGTGCGGGAGGTCTCGGGGCGGCCGGCAGCGTTGGAGGCCATAACGGAGACCTTTGGTTTGCTGGCGTGGTTCGGTGGTTCCAGATCCGGATTTCCCCGGATCAAAGCCGTTTCCACAGCCAGTGTAAAGGCAAAGCAGCTTCCTATTCCTTTCTGGCTGTCCACGCTGATCCGGCTGCCCATCAGTGAGACAAGGTTCTGAGAAATGGCAAGGCCAAGGCCGGTGCCGCCAAATTCCCGGGTGATGGAGCCGTCTGCCTGGGTGAAGGGGGTGAACAGCGATTTCACTGCAGCATCATCCATACCGATCCCGGAATCCTGAACTGAGAACTGAAGGTCTGACCAGCCCTTATCTTTGACGTCAAAAGTCACCCGGACAATGACTTCGCCTTCCCGGGTGAACTTGATTGCATTGGAGATCAGGTTAGTGAGCACCTGCCGGAGCCTTAGCGGGTCCCCCGGAATTGTGCCGGGAACCTTGGGGGAAATGTCCAGAATCAGTTCCACTGATCCGCCTGAAAGCTGACCCCGGAACATATCCGAGAGTTCCTCCAGAAGGTCCCGTATCCGGACGGGGATGGTTTCCAGAACAAGTTTGCCGGCATCCATTTTGGAAAAATCCAGAATATCGTTGATGATTCGCAAAAGGGATACCGAAGAGGAGTGGATAATCGAGAGATGCTCCTTTATACCCGGGTCCTGATTGGCTTTGACGGCCAGGTTGCTCATGCCGATGATGGCATTCATGGGGGTCCGGATTTCATGACTCATGGTGGCCAGGAATTCACTTTTTGCCCGTGCGGAAGCCCTGGCCGCGTCTCGTGCTGCCACCAGCGCCGTATTCGACTTTCTCAAGGCCCTTGTCCGCCGGGCCACCCGGTTTTCAAGCTCCGCTTCCCTGGATTCAATCTGGCGGATCATCCAGTTCATATCCCGCATCAATGCCACCATCTCATTTTCTCCTGAATCATCCGTGGGTTCGTTGGGCAGGGAAAAATAGGTGTACTTACCGGTTTTGATATGGGAGCAGATCCGGGCAACCAGATCGAGCTGACTGAAAAAGATCCATTTGAGCCCCGGCAGCATGGGGCTGCAGAATGACAGAAGAATGCAAACCGCCACACTCACCCCCAGTGCACCCTGGAACTCCGGGTTGTAAAACAGCGGTTTTCCCCGGGCATAACCGATGATGACTGCTATGGGGATACACATGTGCAGGGCAATAATACATCTGAATTTTGTTTTTATTTTCAACATGGTTACTCCTTTTGGGGATGGTTAGATATCAGAAAAAGTTAGTCAAAGCAAACAAAAAATGTTGACAATAATACTTTTGGCTTTTATTTTGTCGCAGAACGTTTGTAAAACCAGATACGATACCATCAGGAGCAATCATGAAATCCAACTTCCATCTGCAAACCAGGAAAAAGAACCATGAACTTCACATCAATCTCCACGGGATATTTGACGGCGCCTCGGCATTCGAGCTGATAGAGGTGATTCAGGAGGGGGGAAAAGAAGGGCTTTCCATCTTCATCGACACCAGTCATCTTAAAGAAGCATATGCCTTTGGAAAATCGGTTCTGGATACCCATCTGCCGAAGAATGCCCTTCGGGCGAAGGTTCACTTCAGCGGTGCCTGGGCAGAGGGAATTCTCCCGGACGGCTGCATCCTGTTCAACGGTAAGCATAAAAAAGGTCACAGGTGCCGGGGAAACTGCAAAAACTGCAAATGCGGACACGGTGGCAGCACATCAATAAAAGTTATATCGTGATACGCGACATAAACCCGTCCTGTTTGGGCAAATCGGCTGCGGGTATGGCTGCACAGGGCATGCTAATCATATTTTATATTGATTACGGCGTACTATCCGGCTACAATCATAGGATCATACCTTGGGCAGGTAAGCTTTCAGCCGGGGATTAACTCTCGTTAGGATAATTAAAAGGGCAGGAGGGACAACATGGCCGGTGATTCAATGGGTGAATACCAGGAACGGGCGGAAAAACAATTTTTGGCGGAGGGTGAGCAAAAACACGTATTTTCCATGCTGGGTGACACCATTGCCAAAGATTTGGGATATGAAGACCTGAGGGGAATTGATGCGGTTTACAGGTACCTCATCGATAAGTACAATTGGCTTCCCCATCAGGTCAGAAGTCTTTCCGTTGAAGATCTGTCACTGCTGCTGGACGGTTACCGGCGGCCGGAAGCGCCCCCGGAGTGCAGCGAAGAATAGTCTTTCCCTCCCATAAACAAGTATCCTCAGTCATGGCCCGGTTTTCAAGCCGGGCCTTTTTTTATTCCTGCCGGTGTTCCTGTGCCCTGGGATCAATACACGCTACTTAAAGGTGAAAGACTGCGGTGAAAAAATTATTGGAATAAACCATAAAGCTCGGTGATCATTATTCGGAACAGCAGGGGGCAACTCTGATATTTGTTGTGAATACGCGGACATGATCGCCAACCCTGCCATACGCCTTAAAGTGATCCCGGTTCCGTTTTGCCGGACGTTTCCTCCTTACTCGTAGCGGTGGAACGGTTCCGGGGTGGCTTTTATCATATCCTGTCTGGATGAGGCATGGGTTAAGACCGGATCTCTGACATGGGAATCGTTAAGGTGATTTGAGCCCCGCCGGTTCGACTATATCCGACCTTAAGGGACCCCTGAAGATTACTCAGGGTTTCCTGAATTTTAAACAGTCCGAACCCCCTGATATCTGAGTCGGAATTGATTCGATAGTCAAAGCCGACACCATCGTCCTGAACGATCACATATATGAGGTCATTCTGGACGAGAATGTCTATTTCCACAAGTTTTGCCCCGGCATGTTTTACGGCATTTATCAGCAACTCAGACACCGAGCGGTATATGACGATATTTAGGTTCTCGTCCGCGAGTTTGCTTTCGAATTCCGTATGGATTCGAATGGTCAAGCCATGCTGGCGGCTGAATGTATCAGCCATTGATTCCAGAGACTTTTTCAGCCCGAATACCTGAAGCTCTTTGGGATAAAGTTCTTTTGTCAGGGTCCGGGTTTCCTGAATAGTATTGTCGAGAAAGCGCATTAGTTTTGAAGCCTGTCCGGAGGAAAGCATCTCATTTGAAATAAGCCGTTCAACCTCCCAGCGTGTGGCCAGAATCGTCTGCCCAATGGAATCATGGAGAATTTCTGCAATTCGGCGGCGCTCCTTCTCTTCGGCCTGGACCAGCTTATGGGAGATTACTTTCAGTTGCTTTTGACGTTTCTTTTCAACCCGCTGCATTTGCGCCAGAAGATATTTGACCCTGTCTGCAATGGCCACGGATAAAAAAAGCATCTCAATTCCGGACCCAGCTTGGGCTGCGTTGTTGCCGATGAAGGGATAGGGGAAAATACCTTTGAAATTCAGTGCATAGATTAGCCCTCCTAAGAGAAAAAAGCCCCATCCGAAAAGAAAAAAGCGGGCGGGGCGATATCCGATGACCAATCCCCTGATACCGGTCAGGATAACCGAAACTAAAACCAAAAGACCAACGTCGGATATGATCTTACCAATGGCCGCATATGAAAAAAACGGCAGGCTGATCAGAAGGCCGAGCGGTAATAACATGATGTAGCTCAATAGTCTGTCGAGCTTTGGTTGCAGTTCAT
>JAKSBB010001089.1 GCA_022361315.1 Desulfobacterales bacterium | reverse complement strand
GATTCATATTCCGGATCAGTCCCTTGAGCAGCACCCGGGAGCCGTCCACATCCGGTTCGGCAGGCGTTTCCCCGGGCATATGGGTGTCTGTTAAAAGCCCCATCTGGGCGTTGCCGCTCCGGCCGGAAAAAAACCAGGGTTTTCCCTCTTTCAACGCCCCGGTGATATAATCCGACACCTGGGGAAAGAGAAACTCGGCATTTACCAAATCCGCACTGGGGTCCCTGTCAAAAATTGCATTTATATATCCGTCCGGGCTGATGATCTTGGGTATATCCATGGCGCATCCTAAAAATTGATAAACGGAAATTTGTGCTCCATACTGCCGAAAAGCATACGGCAGTATGGTTTTGCCCGTCAAGTGAAAACCGGCGGGAACAGCGGGCCTGTAACCCAAATCACATATCGTATTTGAAAAGCGCTCCCCCGCTGCACCACCTGGCCAGGAAATCCGGTGTATCGAGGCAGTCGAACATGGCATTATGAAGCAGCAGGGTCTCGGATTGAAGCGATAATTCCCCGGTAATCTGCCCGAAGAGATGCCGTGTGGTGCCGAACACAAAATTCCTTGCGGGAGATGCCTGAACCGCCGCCTCCGGATCTTTGGAATGGAAGGCCGACATGCAGGCGGACCGGTCAACAGAGTTCCAGGACCGGCAGATGGAAGGGCGGGTCCTGTAGATGCTGCATTTACCGGATGCCAGGAAAACGCAGGGCAGCGTCTTTTTTAACGCATACGCCTGGACCTCGCTTTTACCGGCCATGGCGGTCCGCATGTTCAGAATCCGCTGCCGCAGGGCCGAGACTTCACTGCCCTTAAATTCCGCCAGAACGGACTGTGAAATCAACAGGGCCTCCAGAGGGATAATGTTGACCTGGGAATGACAGCAGAAACTGCAACCGCTTTTACACGCCACCCTTAGGCTTTGCCCGCCGTCTTCCAGTTCGGCCACAATTTCCTGAACGTATTCAAGTACCTCAAGAGAAACCGGGAGAAGGTTGATTCGTGTCTCGGCATGGCCCGGTGTATCACCTGCTCTATCCCGAAGCTTCTCCCGGATGAGCCGGTATATTATCCCCTCAAAGGCATCCCCCATGCCCAAATTTTCCGATGTATCCATATCCCTCCGTCAGGTAAGACATCAGAAAATATCGGTCGGAACACTTCCCGTGCTTACAATTTTTTGTGTAAATGTGTATAGGTTCAACACCGGATCGTTTTCAGCGGGTCACCGGATAATTACCAGGACCGTCGCCTTCCGAACCGTTTTTTCTTCTTCTTTTTACCGCCGGAATCGGCATGGTTGACCTTCATCGGCTTTTTTTCAACGATATTACCGTTCAGGGCTTTTATGGCTTTGTCCGCCTCAGCATTGCTTGGCATTTCCACAAATCCATAGCCCCGTGACCTGCCGGAGAATCTGTCTTTGATGATCTTGACGCTTTCCACTTCGCCAAACGCCTCAAACATCGTTCTGATCGTATCTTCGGTGATCCGGTCCACAAAATTGCCGATATAAATTTTCATACACAAATTCCTATGTTTAGTATTGTCCGCCGGACAAAAAGGCCCTGCAGATTTTTAACAACGGATGTCCTTATCCGCGGTTCATTCTAAATACGTGTTCTATAAAAATTGGGGGAATAAAAGACGGTGGGGCTGCCTTTCACGCCGTGTTCGTGTTCGTTGTACAAACAGCTATCATCACACCGTGACAAGGTCAGCACGCTAATGAAACATCATGGAATGATAAATTGTGACCGGCTTCCCCCGGACAACACAAGGGGAAAAGCCGTGCCACACTATTACCTGTATCAGATATATCGGGGTTAAGCCAGGGTTAAGCCATTGAAACCTGTATCCGCCTTAAGAGAGTCAATTTAGCCCAGGGCCTCCATCTTACGGCCCAGCGTTTTTTCAATCCTTGCCACCATTTTCATATCTTCCCGGGCGGCAAAGGTATAAGCCTGGCCGGATTTTTCCGCCCGGCCGGTTCTGCCGGTCCGGTGGATATAGGTATCCACGGTGTCCGGCAGATCGTAGTTCACCACATGGGAGACCCCGGACACATCAATGCCCCTGGCAGCGATATCCGTTGCCACCAGAATGCTGAAGCGACCGTCGCGAAACCCGTCCATGGTCTTGCGCCGCTTATTCTGGGACAGGTTGCCCTGGAGGGATGCCGCGCTGAAACCGGCCTTTGCCAGTTGGGCCGCAAGGCTTTTCGCCTTATGTTTGGTCCGGGTGAATACCAGGGTGCTTGCCATAACTTCATCCTGAAACAAGGTTTTGAGCAGGGCGGTCCGTCCCTGTTTCTGCACCTTGAAAATGGCATGGGATATGGCGGGAACCGATGACGACGGATTGATCCGCACCGTTTCCGGCCGATGAAGAATGCTCCGGGTCAGCCGGGCAATCTCTGCAGGCATTGTGGCGGAGAATACGAGGGACTGTCGTTTTTGCGGCAATTGGCGGATGATCCGTTTGATATCGGGCAAGAACCCCATATCAAGCATCTGGTCCGCTTCGTCCAGTACCAGCATCTCAACACCGCTCAGGTCCGCCACCCCGGTATTGACCAGATCAAGAAGACGGCCCGGGCAGGCCACGACAATATCAATGCCCCTTCTGAAGGCCTTGATCTGGGGCCCTTTCCCCACACCACCGTAAACCGCAATGCTCTTTAGTCCGGTACGGTGCCCCATCTTCTGAATATTATCATGAATCTGCTCCGCCAGTTCCCGGGTGGGTGCCATGATAAGCCCCCTGGCCGTTCCGCTTCGCCGGCCCAGGAAACGCTGGAGCATGGGCAGGGCAAATGCGGCGGTTTTACCGGTGCCGGTCTGAGCCAGGCCAAGCACATCCCTTCCCTTTAATATGGGGGGAATGGTCTTTTTCTGGATAGGGGTGGGCGTGGTATACTTGCAGGCCCTAATACCTGCGCAAACGTCCGCATGAAAATTAAATCGGGTGAAATCCATAACACTCCTCATCGTTGTGATACACCGGTGCATTGCCGGCAAAATAATGTGAAAATACAGGCGGCTATTGAAAGATCACCATCAACCACAAGGACAAATGCAGTATCAATTTCAACCAACGCATCGCAAGCGCTTCCACGGTGGAGTAAACAGCAAAAAATCGACGGTAACAAACGATGCGGGTTAAGACAGCGTGGCCAGCGAGGACAATCTGGAAGGGCGTGTGACCCTGTCAGGGGATCTGCGCTTACTCGGATATAAGGTGCCTATAATACACGAGCCTGAAGGAATAGCAATAAAAAATCCGGCATTTACAAAAAAATGATTTGACTTATTAAAAATATCCTGTATCCTGAGGAACATTGCGTAAAAATGCGCAGCATGTTTCTTTCTTTAAGGTGTATATCCCTGCAATTCCATGTGATCTGCCCCCCAACAAGTACGAAACGATTTTTTTATTTTATTTTTTTAGGAGAATGCCGACATGGCAAATGGTATCGTAAAATGGTTTAATGACTCAAAAGGCTTTGGATTTATCGAACAGGAAGACGGCGGAAAAGATGTTTTCGTTCATCATTCCGGCATCAACGCCACAGGATTCAAATCCCTGAACGAAGGAGACCGCGTCACCTTCGACATTGAAGACGGCCAGAGAGGCCCTTCCGCAAAAAACGTCACCGTACAGTAGTCAGCCGTTTTATTTGCGACAAACATGCGGGCCACTGAAGTTAGGTGACCCGGCATGACCGATCAGCCCCCGGACAGGATATCATCCTGACCGGGGGTTTTGTTTTTTCCATGGATCTTATTATTAAGGATCTTATTTATCAGGGTCCGGCACCCACCTCAAGCGGAACAACTCACCGGGCTTGACATGAATCTCTCCATGTCTACCTTAAAGCCAGTACCCACCGCACCCCATCCATCACTTTTCTCTCCATCTGGCGGCGGCCGATTCGAAACCTTTCAATCACCACTTACCCTAAGGAGGTATTCCATCATGAGTGAAGATAATGAAAAAACCCTGTGCGGTCATGTGGAAGACGAACTTCTTACCAAAGATCCGAAAGCGTATATCGCATTGATCAAAGATGCCACCCATTATTGTGAGGGCTGCGGCCGCAGTGCGGCAAAGAAAGAGAATCTTTGCAGTCCTCAGCCCATGTAGGTTTATGGGAGAGGCGTTTTCGTTTCCTTGAAATACATAGTTACATAAAAACATGTAGATCCCGGTATCCCCTACCGGGATCTATAACCGATACGTATTCAGGGCCTGAAATCAGCAGATTCTGGCGGTAAGCATGAAACCTACGGAGTGAACCGTAGTAAGGGGAGATGCGGCCTTGCTTTGGTTTTTCATTTTTTTTCTCAAGCGGGCCACCAGTACATCAATATTTCGATTCGCGGCAATGGGATCATCCGGGTACTCCAGCTTTTGGCAGAGTACGTCCCTGGACACCGGTGCCCCCCCGGCCTCTGCCAGGGTATTGATAAAGACGAATTCTTTTGTGGTTAAGCGAATTTCTTCATTATCAGGGCTCTCAAGGGTCCTGAACTCAGGGTGAAAAGACCAATGGTTCCCGTGTTCTCCGGTCCGGCCGATCCTTTCGGCCAGATTCTTTATGGCCGCAGACAATTCCCTGGCGTCAACGGGTTTGACAAAGTAGAGATCCGTACCGGCCTCATATCCCTTTATCTTATCCCTGATATGTTCCCTTCCCGTCAGCATAATGATGCCTAGGTCGGTATTCTCTTTGAGATAGCGGGCAAGTTCAAATCCGGATCCGTCGGGCAGACCCACATCAAGCACAGCCACATCAAACTCCGCTTCCCGCATCAAAGTCATGAACTCGGCAGCACTGCCGGCATGCCGGACATCAAACCCGTCCAGCAGGAGTCTGTCTGCAATGCCTTGCATCAGAATCTCATCATCCTCAACCAGCAAAACCTGTATTTTCCGCAATGCATCCACCGTTTTTTATCCCGAATATTTTATGACCGGAGTTCCTTTAGTATGACCGGAGTTCCTTTAGATCGTATAAAAAGATACCTATATGGGATCAAGGGCGGAGTCAAGGAAATATGCCGAAATGCCCCTGGTGCCCATAAGTCGTTCGAATTTAAACGCCCGAATGAGATCTGGGTTGTAAGTTTTTTGTAAGGTTGGTGTAAGGAAATTCAGGTTGATGGTGACCCCGCTTCAATGGTAATAGTACCACAGAGTGATATAAGTATTGATGCCCGATATTCCTCATTTTCATTTTCAGCCGGATAACGACATTTAACCATTGGAGCCTTACCCATGGATCTTTACAAGTTTTCCATAGCAAATCTGATCCAGATGTTTTGCATAAGGCTCTGGGAAAATCAAAAGAAACTTATGCGTTTTGCGTCTGAGTCACCCGGAAAAATTCTAAAACAGGTAAAAGTCCTGTTCGGCCCAGACATGGACAAGAGATTATCAGGGAAGGAAACACCGGCCCCCAGAAATGATGACATCGAAAAGCTGTCAGTGGCGATCAACCTCATGGCCCAGCGGCTTGACAACTCTCACATCCGGGAGCAACGACTTATTGAAGACCTTTCCAGACACAGCCGGCAGTTAAAGGAAATGAATGCCTATCTGGTTGATTTCGAAGAGTCGGAAAGAAAATCCATTGCCTCGGAACTCAACGGAATCCTCACCCGGAATCTCGGCATAGGCCTTTCAAAAATCCGGCGGTTGGTCAACGAAGGCAATTATATTCACCAGAATGATCTATGGGAGCTTCAGATCTTTCTGGAACATGCCGTCAGGGATATCGGCACCGTCATGCACGAACTTGCCCCGCCCGTTCTAAACGATTTCAGTGTTGAGATCGATGCGGCACTGGGGGGTGTCATCCGTGAGCTCAACGAGGCCCATGGCATTGATATCTCCTTTAATAATTCCGTAGATGAAGGAATAGGCATCAGTCAGCCCATGAGAATCACCCTTTACAGGGCAACCAAAACCATACTTACTGATATTTTGAAACAATCGCCCACCCCTTCAGCAAAACCACAGGCAAAGGTTGACCTGTCCGTTGATCACTCACAGTTGAACATCCGCATTCACGCCTACGGGCAGGGACTTGATACGGAGAAGATATTGTCGCTGCCGGCAAATCGGTCCGGTGCCCACCTCCTGTCCGAAAGAATAGCCCAACTGGGCGGGGCCATGACAGCCCCTCAGACGCCGGACAATTGTATTATCATTCACCTTTCGGCACCGCTTTCCCAATAAACAGGTCCGCAATAGTCGAAACGCCGGCGGATAAATTTCGCCCCAGCGATTTCCACTTCCCCAAAAATCGTTAATAATAATTTAACTTTTGCCCCGGAATTGGTACACTACATCCCAGAGCACACACCCATCTTAGTTTAAGATTTATGAGACAGATACAGGGATCGTAAACATGGAAATTCTGGTCGAACAGAACGGCGATTATACGAATATTGATGCCCAGTTTGATGCACTGATGGCCCAAGGGTTCAAAACCGCGATGATGCTTTACGCCGAGGGCGGTTTTGTCCAGGACCCAAACTATAAAAATGTCATTGACACCCGCCTGAAAAACCGTTTTGAAAACGGACTGCAGATATTCGGCGGTATATTTCCGGGTATCATGGATAACGGCGAATTAATGTCACGGGGCAGTATCATTGCGGGTATACAATCCAAGGTTCATATTGCCGCACTTGAACAACTGGATCCCCAAAGTATGCGGCAGGACCTGGAAACCCAACTGGCACCTGTCAAGCCTGCCCTTGAAAACGGAGAGTTTAACACCCTATTTGTTTTCGGCGACGGATTCGGAGAGAATAACCATCACCTCATCGACGGATTGAATGAACTGGTTGCCGCTTACCCCATGAATGTCATCGGTGGACTGACCGGCCGGGATCAGGTAAAAGCCGCCCATTTTACCATCTTCACCCCGGAAAAAATGATCCAGAACGGGGCGGTGCTCGCCTTCACCCGGCTTGAAAGCGGTATTGGCGTCCGTCACGGTTGGGAGCCCCTGCTTGAATCCGAACTTGAGGTCACAGCCATAAACGGTTGCTTTATTGAGGCGTTCAACAACAAACCGGCATTGGATGTTTACCTGGACCTCATCTGCTCCTACGACCAGGAAATACAACAGATCAGGGATTCGGTTGTACGGGATGTGGATCTATTCTTTGACAGGGTCGCCATCCGGTATCCCCTGGGTCTGATCCGAAAAGCAAAGAACCGCAAAACCTATATCGACAGAACTGCCGTTTCCTTAGGCGGCGACAATTCCCTGCAGTTTTCAACGGAGATCCCCGTGGGCACGGAAGTATCCATCCTCCATCTGAAAGGGGAATCAAAAACAGATCAATGCAACCAGCTCACCAATGCTGCCATCAGCGCTTACCGGGAAAGCCAGAGAAAATTTCCGGAGGGGACCCTGGGGAAGCGCGTCATTATGATGGACTGTGTGGGCCGGAATAAACTGGTCACCGACCTGGGGCGAAACTTTGAGGAAGTTGAATTCAAAAACATCTCCCAGGTACAGAGAAATACCGACCACTCCCCCATCGGCCCCCTAACTTTCGGTGAAATATCAAGCACCGGAGACGGCGGGGTTGAACTTCACAACAAAACAGCCGTGGTTGCCACCATCGAAGACCATTAGCAGGCATCCATAAAAACACTGTTTACCATTTTCAACACCATACTTGACAGCTGTATTTCCCACCCTTATAAGGTAGGCGTCATATTAACGATGAACCGCCCGGTTGATACAGATACCGGTGACGGATAAGGAATATTCATATATGAAGGCAGGATTCGATTTCGGGGCTAAAAACATTGCCTACGCGGTATTGGACAAGGACAGGGCGGTATTAAAAGACAGCCTGCCCCACAACGGGGACATCACCGGCACCTATAACACCATCCTCTCAATCATCGGGCAATCCGGATATGAGATACGCAATTTCGGGGTCACCGGCAGTATTGAACTGGACGGTCTTACCCCCATCGATCCCGTTATTGCATCTGTGGAGGCGAGCCGTCTTCTGGATACCCGGTGCCGGAATATCCTGTCCATCGGATGTGAAAGCTTTTACATGATCCGGCTGGACGACGCATTCAACTACGTGGAGCACTTTGTCAATTCCGACTGTGCATCCGGCACAGGCTCCTTTATCGATCAGCAGGCGGAACGTCTTGGGTTTACCACAGAAACCCTTGCGGAACAGGCTTATATATTCGACGGAACCTCGCCGTCCATTGCCACCCGGTGCGCCGTATTCGCCAAATCAGATATTATCCATGCCCAGGCCCAGGGGTTCTCAAAAGAAGCCATATCTGCAGGACTCTGTGAAGGGGTCACCCGGTCGGTGCTTGCCAATACCGTCAAGGGAAGGGAAGTAAACGGCAGTATCCTTTTTATCGGGGGGATGAGCCGGAACCGGAAAATTGTCGGAGAGATCGGCCGGATGCTGGACCGGAAGGTGATGATCCATGACGACGGCCTTTATTTCAACGCCATGGGTGCAGCCGCATTGGGGGATCTTTCCTGGGAAGGACGCCGGAATCTAATGACCACCATCCGGAAGGAACGGGAGGTCCGTCCGCCACTTGAGATCTCCCTGGCACACTACCCGGATTTTAACGAAGATCACAGCCATGAAGCGGACGGCATTGAAATTACGATCTATGAAGAACCGGATGCAGCAACCGTTGACGTTTACATCGGTATTGACGTGGGGTCCACCAGCACCAAGGCGGTGGTGACGGATACGAAAGGACGCATCCTTGCCGGCCTATACGGCAGAACCAAAGGCGATCCGGTCCAGGCCGTAACGGCACTGCTCGCCCGGGTCAGGGAGATATTCTCAGGCAGGGAGGTTATCATCCGGGGTGTGGCCACCACCGGTTCCGGACGCGAACTGATCCGGGAAGTGGTTGGGGCGGACATGGCCATCAATGAGATTACAGCCCATGCCAAGGGCGCCACCTTCCTGGACCCGGAGGTGGACACCATTATCGAGATCGGGGGCCAGGATTCAAAATTCACCCTGCTCAAAGACGGTGTGGTGACCAATGCCGTTATGAATTACGTCTGTGCCGCCGGTACCGGCTCTTTTATCGAAGAACAGGCCAAACGCCTGGACTTCACCCTGCCCGATATCTCCAACGCAGTTCCGGGAAAAACCGCCCCCTTCACCTCCGACCGCTGTACCGTTTATATGGAACGGGATCTGAACATCTTCCTTTCCGAAGGCTGGGAGCGGGAACAGATCATGGCCGCGGTGCTCTACAGCGTGCGGGACAATTATCTGTCAAAGGTGGTGGGCAAAAGCGTCCCCGGAAAAAAGATATACTTTCAGGGAGCCACGGCACGGAACAAGGCCCTGGTGGCCGTTTTTGAAAATGAGCTCGGCCAGGAGGTATTCGTCTCCAAATACTGCCATCTTACCGGCGCCCTGGGATGCACCGTTGCCCTCATGGAAGCAGACCTCAGGGAAACCACCTTTACCGGCATGGATTTCACCTGCGATGTCTCTTCGGAAATCTGCACCCTGTGCAGCAACCAGTGTGATTTGCGAATTTACACCACCAAGGGACGGAAAACCGCCTGGGGACTCAAATGCGGCCGGGACTATAATGACAAGAAGGCGGGCAGACAAACCCGCTCCTCCCGGTTCGAACGCAGCTTTCATGAGACCTTCACCACCCCCACCGCAAGGCCTGAAAATGCAGAAAGTACAGGCACCATAGGTATCCCGGAGGCCCTGTTCATGAAGGAGTATACCCCGATGTTCAAGGATTTTTTCCAGCAGCTGGGGTTCACGGTTATTGTTGAAAAGAGTACGTCGTCCAAGCTGACCGCAGGCATGAACATGATCAATGCGGACTTCTGCGCCCCCATGGCTCTGGCCCACGGCCTGGTTGAAAGTCTTGCCCGGAAAGGAGTGGACCATATTTTCCTGCCCACCCTGATCAACGAGCAGGCAATTCCCGCTTCCCTTGAACGTGAAGAATCCTTCCGTGAAAAATCCACAGACGCCTATTTCTGTTATTACTCCTCATATGCCGCCACCATCATAGATAATCTGGCCGGCCAGGATTTCGGGGGAAAGCTTTTGCTGCCTAAAATCAAATTTAATAACACACCGGTGGAAACCGTTGCATCCCGGCTGGCGGAAGATCTTACCGGGCCTTTTGGAATTTCAAACCTGGATATTGAGAAGGCAAAGATTGAAGCCGCCTTTATTAAAGCCCGTAACACCTACCTGGATCAACGGAAGAGGTGGGCACAGGCCGGGAACGAGATCATACATGCAGACAAAAAGAAAATTAAAATCCTTCTTCTGGGACGCCCCTACGCCCTGTTCGATAAGCGTGTAAACCTGGGCATCCCGGCCCGCCTGGAACAGATGGGCTTTGAACTTATGAACCAATCCATGCTGGATGTTGATGCGCTGAACCTTGATACGCTGAACGGCAGTGACGGCCGGCCGGATCACCTTGAGAATATGCATTGGTATTTCGGCCAGCAGATCCTCCTGGCGGCCGAAGCGGTGCGGCAGCACCCGGATATGTACCCGGTATTTCTCACCTGTTTCCGGTGCAGCCCGGACGCTTACCTGATCAACTACTTCAAGGATTTCATGGAAAAAATCGGCAAGCCCTACCTCATCCTCCAGCTGGATGAACACAGCTCGGATGTGGGTTATATGACCCGGATCGAGGCGGCCGTCGACACCTTTGTTGACGACTTTAAGCAGCGAAAAGACCAGGCAGAACCGGCCCCTATAAAGCGTAAATCCTATACACCGGATACCCTGACCCCGGGTGACACCGTTCTGATCCCCATGACGGATCAGCGGATCAACGCTTTACAACAAGCCGTTTTTCAAGTCACAGGTTTCGATGCCCGGGTGGTGCCCCTGGACCGGGAGATGCTCAACCTGGGCTACCGCTATGCCACGGGCGGGGAATGCCTCCCCAACGTGGCCATTGCCGGTTCCCTGATCGCCACCCTTCAACGGGAGGAGATTGATCCGGCAAAAGCCGTGCTTTATCTGCCCAGCCTCTGCCTGTCCTGCAACTTCAACCAATACGCCAACCTGGTGAAGCTGGCCTGTGGTAAGGCAGGCATGGACCAGGTCCGGGTAATGAACGTCAACGGCCTTCAGGCCCTGCCGGGTATTCCGGCCCGCTCCAATGCCCTGTTGCTGTCCGTGACCATTTTAAGTTCAATTCTTAACAAACTCCGCTACCGGTTCGCCCCCTATGAAACCGAACCCGGCGCAACCGCCCGGGCGGTTGCTGAATCGGAAGAGATTATCCGGCAGCACATACTGGACAAAAAATCCCTGCTCACAGCGGCGGAAAAAGTGAGAAAGATATTCACCGTGCTGCCTCTGCCGGCGGAGCGCAAGCCCAGAATTGGCATCCTCGGGGATATGTATGCCAAGTACAATACCGTACTTAACGACGCCATAGCCGACCATGCAGAACGGTTAGGCGGGGAAATCCTTCTGCCCTCCTATAACGAACTGGTACTTCACACCATGCATGCGGATGTGGTTGAAAACGATGAAGACAAGCGGCTGATGGCCGCCATGGCCGGTTACGAACAACGGTTTGAGAATATTTTCCGGGGTCTTCTGGACGATGCCTTTGAGCCGGACCTGGAGGAATGCCGGGATCTGATGAACGAATTCGGCCTCACCAACTTCATCGCCGGTGAAACCTATGTGAGTTTGGGACGAATGCTCTACTATATCCGGCATAAGCTTGTGGATGCGGTGATCCACGTCAACCCGGTGTTCTGCTGCCCCGGAGTGATTTCCTCATCCATTTTCAGAAAAATTCAGGAACGGTATAACATCCCGGTGATTGACCTGTTTTACGACGGCACCAACAAACCCAACCGGATGATTGATCCCCATATGTTTTATCTGAACCGGAAAAAAACTGGGGCTGTTAATTGAACTAACGGTTTAAAACACCATCTCTTCCTTCCTGATCCTGAAGAAAATGGAATACAACACCGGTACAACAATCAGTGTCAGACCGGTGGCCACCAGAAGGCCGCCCATGATGGTGGCGGCCATGGCAGCAAAAAAGGGATGGAACAACAGCGGCGCCATCCCCAGAATGGTTGTACCGGCAGCCATAGTAACCGGCCGCAGACGGCTGATGCTGGCATCCAGAACCGCCTGATACTGGGTTTTACCGGCCCGGATATCCTCCGCCACCTGGTCCAGAAGAACAATGGCATTTTTCACCAGCATGCCGGTGAGGCCCAGGAATCCCAGGATGGCCATGAAACCGAAGGGCAGACGAAAGGCCATCAGTCCCAGGGTCACCCCCACAAATGAAAAGGGAATACATAAGAAAATCACGGCGGCCTGGCGAAAGCCGT